>CAKMQM010000182.1:0-22248 GCA_927911615.1 uncultured Xylanimonas sp. | reverse complement strand
ACCATGTTGTACGTCGGAGTGAACGCGGAAATCAACGGGTATGTGCGCTTCGACGCGAGAGCGGCGACCTCTTCGGGAGCCACTCCCCCACGATGCGAGACGACCGCGTGGCCTTCGGTGTCGATACCGCGACGCCCCGCGCGTCCCGACAGCTGCGTGTATTCACCGGCGGACAGAGAGACATGCGCCGAGCCGTTCCACTTCGTCAGCGATTCGATGACGACTGTGCGCGCGGGCATATTGATGCCGAGCGCGAGAGTCTCGGTCGCGTACACCATCTTGACGAGGCCGCGCGAAAACAGGTGCTCGACGCTCTCCTTCATGAGGGGTAGCATTCCGGCGTGGTGGGCGGCGATACCGCGCATGAGGCCGCGTTTCCACGCCTCGGCGCCGAGGACGATGGCGTCGTCGGGAGGAAGGAGTGCGATGACTTCATCCACGTAGCTCTCGATTTCCGCGGCCTCTGAGCGGCTCGTCAGCGTGATGCGCGTAGACAGGATCTGGCGGACCGCATCCTCGCATCCTGCCCGCGAGAAGATGAAAGTAATGGCGGGCAGCAGCCGCGCGCGATCAAGAGAAATCAGCGTCGAGGGACGCGACTCACGACGCACGCGAACCTCACGGTTCCACGAGCGTGAGCCGCGCCCGCCGCGCATCCCGGAGTCCCGCGTCGCTGCCACGAGCTCGGGATTGAGCTTTCCCTTGCCGGTGGGCGCGTACAGGTCAAAGATGTCTTCGCCGACAATCATGTGCTGGTAGAGCGGGACGGGACGCTTTTCGGACACGATGATCTCGCAGGTGGAGCGCACTTCCCGGATCCATGCGCCGAACTCCTCCGCGTTCGACACCGTGGCTGACAGGGCGATGATCGCGACGTGTGCGGGCAGGTGAATGATCACTTCCTCCCAGACTGGGCCGCGCATCTTATCCGCCAGGTAGTGGACCTCGTCGAGGATGACGACGCCCAAGTCGCTCAGGGATGCGCCCGCGTAGATCATGTTGCGCAGGACCTCTGTCGTCATAACGACGACTGGGGCACCGGAGTTCACCGACGTGTCTCCGGTCGCGAGGCCGACGTTGTCCGCGCCGTATAGGTCGCACAGCTCCAGGTACTTCTGGTTGGACAGTGCCTTGATCGGCGTCGTGTAGAACGCGCGCATTCCTTGCTCGAGGGCGACGTAGGCGCCGAACTGGCCGACGATCGTCTTTCCCGCACCGGTGGGGGCGGCAACGAGGACGGAACTGCCAGCCTCGACGGCATCGAGTGCCTGGATCTGGAAGGGGTCCGGGGTGAAGCTCAGCGTGGAGACCCAGCGTGCGCGTAGCGACGAGGCGGCCTGCGCCTCGGCCTTGTACGCGGCGTAGCGCTGGGCTGCACTGCCGACGCCGAGGCCGACTTCCTCCTCGCGCTGGGTGACGTTCTCAGCGTCCCGGGTGCGGTGTCGACGTCGTTTGGGGCTCACGATGCATCCTCTCGGGTCCAGATCGCCAAAACTGAGCGCGCACGGCGTGCGGCTTCGTCACGCATGTCAGGCGTTGCTGCGCGCAGGTGTGGGGCAATGTCGATGAGGAGACTCAGGCCCCACTGCTCGTTCCAGACGGGCAGGGTGATGCGCGCTCCCCCGCCGTCCAGCTCGGCGACGATGTGACCGTCGTATTCGTCGGCGATCCACCGGGCATCGCGATCGACGTCGAGCGTCCAGGTGGGTGCATCATGACGCACGCGGCGCGGCTCTTCGACGCGCGGGCCCTCGCCACGCACGTCGCTGATCGACGCGACCGCGAAGCTGCGCGCCTCCTCCGCGCGAGTGCACCAGCCGCGCAGCAGCCAGCCGCTCGCGCTCGCCTCGAGCGACCACGGGTCGACGATGCGGCGCGTGCGAACGCCAGAAGCGGACACGTAGGTGAAAGACACTCGTTCTTCGCGCAGAAGGGCGTCGCGCAGAGTCTCGAGGCTCTCGCTCGACGAGGCCACAGAAGGAATCGCCTCCACATGCTGTTCGGCGTCGGCCTCTTTCAGACCCCCGAGCGCGCAGACGACGAGGGCGGCATGCGGAACATGAGCGGCAAGATCCGTGCCAAGTAGCGGGGTGATCGCAGACAGTCCGATGAGCAGAGCCTGCGCCTCTAGCGTGGACAGGCGCAGCGGCGCCGAAGCGCCCAGCGTCGAGCGCAGTGACACGCGCTGTTCTTGCTCGTAGAGCTCCCAATCGACCTCGAAAGACGCGCCGGGCAGTGAATCTCCAACGGACGCTAGATACTCGATGTCACGACGCACCTGTCGGCGAGTGCGATGGAAGTGTGCTGCGATCTCATCGACGCTCGCGCCGGGATGGTCACTCATCCACGCCACCATCGAAGCGAGGCGGACAACGGCCAACTGTACGTTCTCAGGCATCGTGCTCACCCCACTTGGCGGCCGCGCGCAGGCGCATCAACATCGCGTCGCGCAGGGACTCGGGTGATACGACGACCACCTCAGATGCCAGGGGAAGAAGGCGACCCATCCACGTTCCCAATTCTGCGCCTTCAAGCGCGACACGCGCCCAGCCATGCCGAGGCGAACCGTGCTCCTCAGATGCTGCCCCGGCCTCGTAACCGTGAAGAAGTGTGCGCGCAGTGCAGTCCCCACGCACGTCGACGACGGGAGAGACGAACGATGACACACGCGGAAACGCTGCTCCCTCGGGCGGGAGCGATGCATCTCCCGGCTCCCCGATGAACGAAATCTGGGAGCGAATGCGCGACACACGGAATGTACGCTCGCTGCCGCGATCGAGGTCCCATCCCCACAGGTACAACGCGCGGCCCTGGACCGACAGGGCCCACGGCTCGACGGAGCGCTCAGTGAGCTCGCGTGAGCCCGGGTATTCGAAGGACACCACGCGCCGCTCGCGAATTGCCTGCGACAACACGGTGGCTGCCCCGAGGCCGGTGAGACCCAGGCGAATTGTCGGAGCAGAAACGTCGTCGGAGGAAGCTGCAGCCGCCTTCGCATCGATCGCGTCGGCGAAGAATTCGCTGCTATCCCACGCGCGTGCGGCCAGCGACATGAGCGCACGGTCGGTACTCGTCACCTCGATGCCGGGCGCAAAAGAATCCCAGGCGATGCTGTAACGCTCCCCAGAGTGAATCGTCATGTGGGCACCAGCGTCGCGCAATGCATCTTTGTCGCGCTGGAACTGCGTTTCGAAGGCATCGTCCGCGAGCCCCTGATATCCGGGAAGAGCACGCAATTGCGCCTTCGTGCGCCCGGGACGCGCGCCCAGGAGCTCGACAAAGAGCTCAAGGACGCGCACGTTAGCGTTGACAGCGGTACTCACCCGCCTACCCTACGCGAAACGCGCACGTCCCGAGCATACGGCGCACCGTTTAGGACTGAGGCGACGCGGCATCAGCCGTGCTCGTGTATTCGTTGGTCACGATGACGGTCGGATCGACGTCTTCTTCGAGGACCCCAATCGACGTCAGGAACGACACCATGGAAGACCAAGTGGCAAGGTCCTGCATGCCGTCAGCGTGGGCATCGTCTCCGAGCCACAGAGGAACGGTCGCAGCGAGTACAGCATTGGCTGCGGCCAGCGACGTCTCGTCGCTGAGCGTCGTATCCCACTTTGCCGTCGCGTCAATTGCGACCTGGGGATCGGCGGCGATCGCGTTCATCGCCTCGGTGGTTGCGGACACGACCGCGCGTGCCGCATCGGGGTGGGCCTGCGCCCACTCGCGCGTCGTAATAATCGAGGCCGCCACCAGCGGAGTCGACGCGCCATCCAACGGGATCTCCCGGATGTCGATGCCCGCGAGTCTCATCTGCACCGCGTCATTGTTGGTAAAGCCGACGACTGCGTCCACCTGGCCAGCCGCGAGGGCCGCCTGCTGCGTGTAGCCGATCGACGAAATGGTCACGTCTGACGTCTGCAGGCCACCGGCCTTGATAGCGGCAAGGGTGGCATAGTAGCTCGAACCATACTCACCCGGAATACCGATCTTCTTTCCGGCAAGGTCAGCCAGGCTTGTGATCGATGACGAGGCGGGGACGATGACACTCCCCGGGTACGTCGCGTAATACTGGCCAATCGACACGAGGTCCATACCCTGCGAGGCGGCGACCGCTGCCTCGTCGCCAGAGGCGATGACCACGTCCTCCTGGCCGGCGAGAAGCGCCGTGAACAGGCCCTCGTCCGAGCCGTGATGGCGAATGGTGGGCGTGATGCCGGCGTCGTTATACAGCCCCTGAGAATCAGCGACGTAGACGGGAGCAAATTGCACGTTCGGGATGTAGGTCAGACCGATCGTCACGTCCGAGGCACCCTGCGAGGACGTGCCCGACTGCGTGGTACCGGGACCGACTGTGCAAGCGCCCAGTACCAGCGAGGCGCTGGCAGCGATAACGGTCGCGCGAACGATAGTGGAAAGCTTCAAGGGATGTCTCCTTCACTGCGTGATGGCGTAGCGCTTCGACCGCTCGATTCGATACACGATGACGTACAAAATTGTTGCCATGATGCACAGGATCGCGATGATGACAAACATGCCGGCGGTGTCCACGTTGCTTCTCATTTGAGTGAGTACCTGCCCGAGCCCGGACCCTCCCATGACCATCTCCCCCACGACCGCGCCCGTCACAGACAGAGCAAACCCGTTACGCAGGCCGCCCAGAATCGCGGGGGCGGCAAGAGGTAGCTCCATATGTGCGGCCATCGTCCAGCCCGTCGCGCCGTCGAGTGCGGCAGCTTCCAGCAGTTCATGATCGATATGACGTAAACCGACGACGGTGGACACGAGGATCGGGAAGAACACCATCAGCGCGCACAGCACGATGACCGGCGTGAAGCCATACCCGACCCACAGCAGAGAATGGGGCAATTGCGATGGCGGGCAACGCTTGGGTTGCTCCTAGGAAGGGTTCCACCGCGGCGGCCAACAGCCGCCATCGGTAGATCGCATACGCGAGTGGCATCGCAACGACCGTTCCGAGCGCGCACCCTGCGATAGCCTCGCCTCCCGTCACCGCGATCTGGCGCCAGGTGGCAGGGCGCTGGAGCAGCGCCAAGCCTTTTCGGGCAACAGTAAGTGGGTCGGGTAGACGCCAGGCTTCGATGCCGGTCAGCGTCGTCGTCAGCCACCATCCCGCCAGCATAAAGGCAAGGAAGATGATCGGTGCCGCGACGGTGAGCGCACCGCGGGGCTTGTTCCGAGTTGCCACGACTTACTTTCCGACACCGGGGGTACGCGCAGCACAGCAGACGCACGGATGCGCCTCATGCACTCCTCCCATCCGGACTTTAACCGTCGGTGCCGGAATTTCACCGGCTCAACCGCCCTCGTTCTGTGAAGGCGGGTCGCGGACTATCACCGCCGGTTCGGACTTTCACCGACCCCGGAGTACTCGTGTGCCATTGTGCCACCGACCGGCGCGCTGCGCGAGGCGTATCCGCTATGAAAGAACAAGGCAGCCGGACGGGATCTCCTCCCGGTCCGGCCGCCGAAATAGAGTGTGCGATCAGTGTGAATGTGCGTTGGCGAGTTCGCGCAGCGCCTCCACCTCACGATGAGCGTCTTCCGCACGGAAGACTGCGGAACCCGCGACGAAGTTGTCGGCGCCGGCCTCGGCCGCACGCTCGATGGTCGCACGAGAAATGCCGCCATCGACCTGGATCGACACCTGCAGCCCTGCGGCGTTGATCGCGGCGCGCGTGCGCTCGATCTTCGGGATCATCTGCTCGATGAAGGACTGGCCACCGAATCCGGGCTCAACCGTCATGATGAGAATCATGTCGAACTCGTTGAGGATGTCCACGAACGGTGCGATGTCAGTCGCCGGCTTCAGAGCCAGGCCGGCGCGTGCACCAATGCGGTGCAGCTCGCGCGCCAGGCGCAGCGGTGCCGCTGCGGCCTCTGCGTGGAAGGTGACGGACTCACAACCGACCTCCGCATACTGCGGAGCCCAACGATCCGGGTCTTCGATCATGAGGTGTGCGTCGACCGGCAGAATACCGGACTTGACGACAGCCTCCGCGACGGGCAGACCCCACGAGAGGTTGGGGACGAAATGGTTGTCCATGACGTCGACGTGAGCGATGTCCGCTCCTGCGATCTTGGTAAGCTCACCGCGCAGGTCAGCGATATCGCAGTTGAGAATCGACGGGCTAATTGTGGCGTTCATAACGCATATGCTAGCGCTTGCGCAGGCAGGCTACAAACATAAGATCCGTGCCGAAACGGTGGTCCCAGAGCTGGAGCGTCCGACCGCTAAAGCCCTTGATGACGCCCGCAGATGCCGGCACGTCCAGTGCTTCGGGTGCGCACTCGTTTGCGAGCGCCACGGTGTCAAGCAGCTCAACCTCGCCGGCCTTGAGCAGACGCTCAACCTGTTCACGCGTCTCGGCCGCGTGCGGCGAACATGTGATGTACGTGAGAACGCCTCCGGGGCGTGTCAGCGCGACTGCTCGATCGAGGAGTTCGCGCTGGAGAACGGTCAGCTCCTCCACGTCCGCGGGCGTGCGGTTCCAACGGGACTCGGGGCGTCGGCGCATCGACCCCATGCCCGAGCAGGGGGCGTCGACGACGACACGGTCGAAAGAACCGAGCGGCCAAGCGCTCTGGCCCCCACCGAAGGTACGACCGTCGCCGCTCACGACCTCTATGGAGTCGAATTGCCGTGTCGTGCGCTCCACGAGGCGGGCGCGGTGCGGGTGCACCTCGTTGGCGGTCACGCGTGCTCCCACGCCTGCAGCGAGGCCGGCCAGAAGCGCGGCCTTACCACCCGGACCCGCACACAGGTCGAGCCAGCGCTCGTCGGTATCGCCCTCGAGCGGTGCGGACGCGGCGATAAGTGCAGCGAGCTGCGAGCCCTCATCCTGTGCGCCGGCACGGCCGTCGCGAATCGAGGGCAGGCGCGCGGGGTCCCCGGATTCGAGGAGCACTGCATACGGGGAGACAGCACCCAGGGCGACGCGTGTGTCGAGGATATCCTCGGCCTCGTCGGCGAGTTCGTCGACGGTCATCAGCGACGGGCGGGCCACCAGAGTGACCGTGGGAACCTCGTTATCAGCCTCGAGCACGTCGAGAAGTTCTTCCTCGGGGTAGCCGTGCGCCTTCAGGGCGTCGCGGAACGCAGCGACCATCCACGCCGGGTGCGAGTAGCGCACGCCGAGAGCCTCGTCCTCGTCAGCGATCGCATCCATGGCTGCCTCGCGCTCGGACGGGTCCTCGCGGGTGATCGAGCGCAACACGGCATTGACGAAACGCACAGGGCCATCCGTCAGGTGCTCTCGTGCGACGTCCACAGTCGCTGACACAGCAGCATGATCGGGCACTCGCATGTCGAGGAGCTGGTGGGCACCCATACGCAGAACGACGAGCGCGCGCGGATCGAGATCAGCCAGTGGCCGATCGATGTGGCGCGAGATGACCCAGTCGAGTCGGCCGATTGCACGCAGCGTGCCGTGGACGAGCTCGGAGGTGAAGGCAGCATCGCGATCAGAGAAGTGACCGTCGCGCCTGGCCTGGCGCAAAGCCTTCGGCAAAATGATGTTCGCAAACGCGCCCTGCGTCGCGACCTCGTGAAGAACGTCGTAGGCAATACGACGGGGCTCATCGGCCTTGCGCAGCTTGCGGTAGCCGTCTGCGTAACGCCTCTCGCTCATCGCTCACCCTCCAGCTCTCCACCAAGGCACAGGTCTTCGGAAGGCCGCGCTCCCCTCGCCCAGGCGGCCGCGTCCATCCAGGACTTACCGGCCGGCGCCACCTTTCCGAGCACGAGCGCTCCACTTGCGCATCCGACGGTCACCTGTTTCTTCGTCACTTCGAGCTGTCCGGGAGCGAGATCGTCACGGTCCACGGGCGTTGCCTTGTCGAGCTTCATGCGCGCCCCGCCCGGCAGCACCGTGTAGGCGCCGGGATTGGGCGTCACGGAACGAATGACGCGATCCTCGTACCGGGCGTCGTGAGTGAAGGACACATAGCCGTCGACGTGCTCGAGGCGGCGTGCATGCGTCACGCCGTCCGACGACTGTGGTGTTGCGGTTGCGCTGCCCGCGGCGAGCGCGTCGACGACTCCGAGCACCTGGTCCGCCCCGGTCTCGGCCATGGACGAGAGCAGCTCGCCAGCGCTCTCATGCCCGATCGGAACCTCGACGCGCGAATAGACGTCGCCCGTATCCAGGCCCTCCTCGAGGTTAAATACGCAGGACGCGGTCGTCGCATCCCCTTCGCGAATCGCCCACTGGACAGGAGCAGCTCCGCGCCACCTCGGCAGATCCGAAAAATGAAGGTTCACCCAGCCGTGCACGGGCATCGCCAGCACGTTCGGGGGAACGAGGCCACCGTAGGCGACAACGACACCGAGGTCAGCATGCACGTCCTCGATGCGCTGCGCGATCTCGGGGGTTTTCAGGGTCGCTGTCTCCAGCAGTTCGACACCCGATTCGGCGGCGACTTCCGCCACCGGTGACGGGTACATCGTCTTTCCGCGGCCGCGCCGAGCCGGAGGACGCGTGATGACGAGGGCGACCTCGTGGGATGACGACAGCAGGGCCCGCAGCGTGGGAACTGCGGCCTCGGGGGTACCAGCAAAAATAATGCGCACGGCCGCCAGTTTACGGCACCGCGCAGGCCATGACTCAGAAGAGCTCGGGTGGGTTCACGCTCATTTTGACGAGTGGAAGCTTGCGGGCACTGCGTGAGCGTCGAATCTCGGTAAGCGCCGCGAGCATCGACGTCGCCCCGGCCAACGGGCTTCGCACCAGCGTGCGCACTTCGTTTTCCTCGCCCTCGCGCGTCGCCGGGCGCACGACGGTGCCGACCAGCTCCGCTCCTCCCTCACGGATGACCTGTTCGGCAACCTGACGAACCTGAGCCGCTGGCCCATCGAGGGCGACCATCGTCGTAGCCGGGAAAAAGCCGAGCGCCTCGCGCTCATCCAGGAGGCGATCGGCGTAGTCGGCGGGAGCCCAGCGTACGAGTGTCTGCCCGAGCGCTTCGGGGATCGTCCCGACAACGAGGCCGGGGTGGCCTGGGCGGACAAGGGACAGCGCGTTGAGCCACCGCCGGGCAGCCTCCTCCGGGGCCCACAGCTCGGCTCGCCCAGCCAGAGCGTGCGCGTCGAGGATGATGGCGGCGGCGTAACCACCGTCCACGTCTGGCTCAGCTCCCGGCGTCGCAACAACGACCGTAGGGCGCGATGGCAGCTGGCGGCTGATCCTGTGGGCGGCGGAAGACTCGAGGACCGACGCGTCCGGGAGGTTGCGTGCAATCTCCTCGGCGGTACGTGTAGACCCCACGCGAGCTGCGCGTAGCTCTGTGCCGGAGCAGTGTGGGCACCGCCAAGTACCAGTGGCGCGGGCGCACCACGAACAGGTGACCTCCCCCCCCACTATTGACTGCAAGGGGACCCGAGCAATGGCGGCAGCGCGCACGCTCGCCGCAACGGCGGCACACGACCGTGGGCCAATAGCCGGACGCAGCGACCTGGATGAGAACGGGGCCTTCGCGCAGGCCCTGGCGAATCATGCGCAACGCTGCCGGGGGGATGCGCATGTGGCCGCTGGCGCCCTCACGTTCTGCTTCCGTCGCGCCGTGCAGATGCACGCGTGGAGTCGCGTCGCGCAGCGCGCCGGGCACCGGATCGAGACTGACCGCCCATCCAGAACGGACGAGAGCCTGTGCCTTCACCGAGCGTGCGAAGGAAACAACAAGGAGTCCCGCGCCCTCCACTGCGCACCGCTGCACGGCAATATCAAGAACGTCGCAGCGTGGGAACCTGCGCTCTCGTAGTCGATCGTCGCCGTCGTCGCAGATGACGATCAGGCCCAGCTTCGCACACGGAACCCACGCGGCCGAGCGTGTGCCGACCACAATCGGAAGACGCCCGAGTGTCGCGGCTGCGTGGATACGGTAACGCTCCTCGGGCGCCACCTCACCTCCTGTGACAGCGACGGGCACCCCGAGGTCCTCCTCGAGTGCACGTGCGTATCGCGCGGCGTCCTCTCCGGTGGCAGTCACGATGATGGCGCTGAGCCCCGACGAAACAGTGGCAGCGACGGCATCCGACAGACACGCGCGTATCCGGGGGCGCAGTGCGGTCACGACTGCACGCGGAGACTCTCCGGCTGCAAGGCGGTGAAGTAACGCGTCACCGGCACGATACGATGCCCAGCCTTCAGAAACAGTCGGAGCTTCAACGGATGGCCACACCGACGCGTGTGCCTGTACGACGGTCTTTTCGCCGCGCGCATGTCGCGGTGGGATAGCGAGCGACAGGACCTGCGACGTCGTAGCAAGAAAGCGATTTGCGATGCGACGCGCGGCCTCATACAGTGCGGGCGTCAGCACCGGGATTGCAGACGATACCGATTCGATCTGCGCGGCGTCGTCAAGCACATCGCGACGTGTACGCTCAACGATCCAGCCGTCCACGCGCGTACCGGAAAACCGCACGCGAACTGCGCGGCCAACCTCGGCCTCGTCGATGAACTTGTCCGGAACGACGTAATCGAGCGGCCGATCCATGTGCGGCAGATCGACGTCAACGAGCACGCGTGCGATCTCCGCGGCCCGAGACCGCGGCGGATCGAAACCGTCAAGCATGCCCTGGTGGGAAGTCATGATCCTAGTGAATCACGGCCAGCACACATCTGCGTCCCGCTCTCAGCCGAGAAGCTTCAGCCCGTACTTCGCGACCACCATGGCGAGCACGCCAAAGACGATCAGACCCCACAGGGCCCAGTCGAGGCCCTGGGCGACGATACGCCGCAGTCCCTCGGGCGCCGGGATGACGCCATCGCGAATATTGATGCGAGTGATTCCTCCGAAAACGAGCGTTGTTGTCAGGGTGATCAGCAGACACCACGGGCACAGCACCTGGATGATGAAGTAGGACTGCCCGAAGAGCCAGAACGCAAAGAACAGCGCGATCGTGTACAGCAGGTTCGTGCCCAGCATGTACCAGCGCGGGAACTTCACGCCAGCAAAAATGGCGACGGAAATGGCGAGAACCACGGCCTCGAAAAAGATGCCGAGGAACGCATTGGGGAAGCCGAGGATACGAGCCTGCCACGTCTGAGCAACCGTCGAACACGACAGGACGGACGAAATGTCACAACCGAAGCGCGCCGATGAGTCGGCGGCAAGCTGCCACGCCTCGATCGACAGAACGAAAGACGTGAGGAGACCAATGCAGCCAGAGATGATCATCTCCAGGCTCGTGCGCCGACGCCACGCGCGCCGAGCGTCCTCGGTCTCGTACGAAGGCAGGTAGTCCACGGCTGCCAAGGCCTCGCTCATGCGAGCGCAGCCTTGAGCTGGTCGACGCGGTTGGTCGCCTCCCACGGGAACTGGTCGCGGCCGAAGTGGCCGTACGCAGCGGTCTCGCGGTAGATCGGACGCAGCAGATCGAGGTCCTCGATCATGCCGAGGGGACGCAGGTCGAAGACCTCGCGGATGGCGTCCGCGATGCGCTCCTCGGGCACCGAAGCGGTCCCGAAGGTATCGACATACAGGCCGATCGGGCGAGCACGTCCAATCGCGTAGGCAAGCTGAATTTCGCACCGCTGGGCGATGCCGGCGGCCACGACGTTCTTGGCCACCCAACGGGCGGCGTACGGTAGCGGAACGATCGACCTTTGAGGGGTCCTTGCCGGAGAAGGCGCCGCCGCCGTGACGGGCCATGCCACCGTACGTGTCGACGATGATCTTGCGGCCGGTCAGGCCGGCGTCCGCGGCTGGACCACCCAAAACGAAGCGACCCGACGGGTTGATAAGAGTGTTCATGGAGCCGGCCGCCAGTGCAAGGCCGGACTCCTCGATGACGGGGTTGATGACATAGTCGCGCACTGCGTCGGCGATTGCGGACTGCGACAGCGCCTCGTCGTGCTGGGTGGACACGACGACCGTGTCGATACCCACCGGGCGACCGTCCTCGTACGCGAGAGTCACCTGAGTCTTGCCGTCGGGACGCAGCCCTTCAACGATGCCCTGCTTGCGAACGTCAGTCAGGCGCTTCGCGAGGCGGTGTGCCAGCCAAATGGGCGCGGGCATGAGGTCCGGGGTGTCCGAAGAAGCGTAGCCAAACATGATGCCCTGGTCGCCAGCGCCGAGACGGTCGCGCGGGTCACCGCCCTGGGTGCCGCGCACCTCAAGAGCTTCATCAACGCCACCAGCAATGTCAGGGCTCTGGCCGTCGAGCGACACGGACACGCCGCAGGAGGCACCGTCGAAGCCAACGCGTGACGAGTCGTAGCCGATCGACAGGATCTCGCGACGCACGATCTCCGGGATCTCAACGTACGCCTCGGTCGTCACCTCGCCGGCGATGTGGATGAGACCGGTGGCCGCCATCGTCTCGACGGCAACGCGCGAGCGGGGATCGGCGGCAAGCAGCGCGTCGAGGATCGCATCGGAAATACGGTCACAGACCTTGTCGGGGTGACCTTCGGTAACGGACTCAGAAGAAAAAAGCTGTTGACTCACCGCTTTAGATTATCAAGGAATGAAGCCATGTGGCCGACAAGACCAGCGGCCACCTCATCCTTTGAGCCGACGTAACGGCCAGCGATGGTCCCGCGTGCATCAAGGAGTCGAATGTCATTGGGCACGTCACCGAATCCGATGCTCTCCCCCCACCCGATTCAGGCAGATGAAATCTGCGCCTTTTCGGGCAGCCTTGTCAGCTCCGTAGGCGAGAATCTCCTCGTCGGTGCCGGTCTCTGCGGCGAATCCGACGACGAGGGGCGGGCGCTGCTCGCTGTGCCCGATCTCGGCGAGGATATCGGGGTTACGAACCAGGCGAATTGTCGGAGCTTCCTCGTTGGATGGGTCCTTCTTGATCTTCGACTCCGAGGCGGCCTCGGGCCGGAAGTCCGCGACGGCTGCCGTCATAACGAGAGCATCGGCATCGGCCACCTGAGCGATCGTCGCCTCGCGCATCTGCAGAGCGCTGCCCACCCGAGTGACTTGCACGGCCGTCGGCAACGTTGCGAGCAACGCCGACTCGATGTTTGCGGCGATCACGCGTACCGATGCGCCGGCTCCCGCCGCTGCCGACGCGATCGCCAGTCCCTGACGACCGGACGACTGATTGCCCAGAAAACGTACCGGATCGATGGGTTCACGTGTACCGCCGGCGGTCACAACAACCGTTCGACCAGCAAGAGCGTTCGATGCCTGCTCATGAGCACCGAGGACGTCGAGAGCCGCCCGCGCGATGTCCTCAGGTTCGGGAAGGCGGCCGACACCGCTGTCGCCGGAACCAAGCGCACCAGAAGCAGGTTCGATGACGTGGAAGCCGCGCTCGCGAAGCGTCCGAACGTTCGCCTGCGTAGCGGGTGCCAGCCACATGTTGGAATGCATCGCAGGGGCGACGACAACGGGCGCGTCCGATGCAAGAACAGTCAGTGACACCATGTCGTCGGCGAAGCCGCCAGCGAGGCGCGCCAAAGAATTCGCGGTCGCGGGCACGACGATGATGAGGTCTGCGACGCGAGCAAGCTCCACGTGCTCGGCGCGCCCCTCCCCCGCGATATCTACTGCGACCGGGCGGGATGTGATGCCCTCCCAGGTGGAGCGGCCAACGAAATCCAAAGACGCGCGCGTCGCAGCGACATACACATCGTGGCCCGCGCGTTGACACTCGCGGACCACGATGGGCGCTTTAAAGGCTGCGACGCCGCCGGTCACTCCGACGACGATCGTTGCCATGTCAGGCCTCGGGGTTGGCTTCGAGAGACAGGAGGCCTTCGTTGATCTCACGCAGGGAAACCGCAAGCGGCTTCTCATCCGGCTGCACGTCGACGACCGGACCCGCGAACTGGATCATGTTCTGCTGAAGCTGCAGATTGTAGGAGTTAATCTGGCGCGCACGCTTCGCGGCGAAGATAACCAGCGCGTACTTGGAATCGACGTGCTCCAGCAGATCGTCAATGGGCGGGGACGTGATGCCCACGGGCTGGGCAACAATTCCGGACATGCGTGTATTCCTCTCAGTGGCGGATTCAGATAGATACTACTCCAGGCCAATGAGCCGAGCCAGCTCATCCACCGCGCGCTCCACGTCGTCGTTGATCACAACATGGTCGAACTCCGAGGCAGCCTCGAGCTCAACGCGGGCGGTAGCCAGACGGCGAGCCTGTTCCTCGGGGCCTTCCGTGCCACGGCCGATGAGGCGACGTTCGAGCTCCTCCCACGAAGGTGGAGCGAGGAAAATGAACTGCGCGTCGGGCCTGTTGGTGCGGACCTGGCGCGCGCCGGCCAGGTCGATCTCAAGAAGCACGGGCTTGCCGGCAGCGAGGGCTTCATCGACGGGTCCGCGAGGCGTCCCGTACTTGTTTTTTCCATGAACAAGCGCCCACTCCAACATGTCTCCGCGTTCGATCATTGCATCGAACTCTTGGGCGGAAACGAAGTAGTAGTGGACGCCGTTCAGTTCACCGGGCCGAGGATCGCGAGTTGTTGCCGAGACCGACACGTTGAGCGTCGGGTAGCGCTTCGTGAGCGCAGCGACAACAGTTCCCTTTCCAACGGCTGTAGGGCCAGCGAGGACAGTCAGTTGAGCCTTAGTCATGACTCAAGTGTGCCACGCTCGACCGCGTCAGCCGAAACGCTCGACGAGCGCCTTCCGCTGGACGGGGCCGAGGCCACGCACACGCCTGCTCTGGGCGATCTTGTACTCGTCCATCAGTACGGCAGCCGTGTTCGTGCCGACGCGCGGCAGCGACTCCAGTAGCGAAACGACCTTCATCTTCGCGACTGCTTCGTCTGAATCAGCGAGTTCCAAAACCTCCGACAGGTTCATCGAGCGCGCCTTGAGCGCGTTCTTCACTTCGGCGCGACGCCTCCGTGCCTGCGTTGCCTTCTCGAGAGCCTGCGCCCTCTGTTCTGGCGTGAGATCAGGTAGTGCCATTCTGATCATCTCCTCGGTTGGGATCTTCGGTAAATAAACTATGTCACCTTCCAGACCACTAGTGCCAGACCAAAACGCTGCTTCTTTGGTAACAGAGCAGATTATTGCAGTGAATCGACCGTTGCACGATAGGCGTCTCGGAGGCCGGTGATACTCGGGCCAGAGCGCAAGATTGCGCGGGAAGACGAGGCGAGGACAGCATCTTCAGCTCCGGCGAAAACCTCCCTGACCTGCGCTGGGCCAGCGCCCTGTGCGCCCACTCCTGGAGCCAAAAAAGCGCCATTCAGCGAGGCGAGGTCGATGCCCAAACGCTTCACCGCATCGCCGACCGTGGCCCCGACGACGATGCCAGCGGGGCCAAGATGTTGTTGGTCACACTGACTGTTAAAGTCCGCCAGTTGGGACACGACGCGGCCCGCAACGCTGGTTCCGTCCTCGCCGCAGGCGTGCTGAACGGAGGCTCCCTCAGGGTTGGACGTGAGCGCCAAGACGAACACTCCCTGCCGGTCTGCGCGCCAACTCGAGGGCGGGGGTCAGCGATCCGACGCCGAGGTAGGGCGAGAGCGTGACCGCATCGCCGGCGAGCGGAGAAGAATCCGACAGGAACGCCTGCGCATAGCCGTCCATCGTCGAGCCGATGTCACCGCGCTTCGCATCCACAATGCACAGCGTGCCGACTTCGCGGCAGGCGGCGATGACCTCCTCGAGAACGGCGACGCCGCGAGAGCCGTGACGCTCGAAGAAAGCAGCTTGAGGCTTGAAGGCAGCGACGCGACCGCCGAGCGCCTCGATGACGCGAAGAGAGAACTCTCGCACACCGTTCGCGTCGTCGTCAAGTCCCCATTCCTGCAGCAGGCCTGCGTGAGGATCGATGCCCACGCACACGGGCCCATACGCGCGCATGGCGGCGTAGAGACGGTCGCCGAAGCCGGTGGCGGCACCGGGTTTGATTGCAGAAGTAGTCATCGTGTTTCCTCCGATCGAATGGAATCCCATTCCTGCAGGGAGCGCACGGAGTATGCGCCGCGCACTCGCACTTCGATGGCCTGGACCATCGCGTTGAATGCCTGCAGCGTGGTCACCGCGGGGCGGTCCTGCGAGGCAGCGGCCGCGCGGATCTGGTAGCCGTCATTACGTGGGGCGCTGCGCTGAGGCGTGTTCACAACCATGTCGATCGAGCCGTCGTTGATGAGGTCGACGACCGTCGGCTCACCGCCGTCACCGCGGCCCTCGGACGACTTACGAACGGCCTGCGCCTCGATGCCATTGCGGCGCAGAACCGATGCTGTTCCGGAGGTCGCGAGGATGTTAAAGCCCATCTCGTGCATGCGGGCAGCCGGCAGAACGATTGCTCGCTTGTCGGTATCCGCGATGGAAATGAACACGGTGCCAGACGTCGGCATGTCGGTCGACGCACCGAGCTGGGACTTGGCGAATGCCGTCGGGAAGTCGCGGTCGATACCCATGACCTCGCCGGTCGAGCGCATCTCGGGACCGAGGACGGTGTCGACAATTTCGCCGCCTGCCGTACGGAAGCGCTTGAAGGGCAGGACGGCTGCCTTCACCGCGATCGAGCCGCCGTCGTGGATCTCGCGGGCGTCGCGGGTGGGCAGCAGGCCCTCCTCGCGCAGCGAGGCGATCGTCGCGCCCACCTGAATGAGAGCGGCGGCCTTCGCGAGCTGCACACCCGTCGCCTTCGACGCGAAGGGAACGGTACGCGAGGCACGCGGGTTCGCCTCGATGACGTAGAGAGTGTCGGAGAGCAGAGCAAACTGGATGTTGATGAGGCCGCGCACACCGACGCCGCGCGCAATCGCCTCGGTGGAGGCCGTGATGCGCTCGAGCTCGCGCGCGGACAGCGTCATGGGAGGCAGTACGCAGGAGGAGTCACCCGAGTGAATGCCCGCCTCCTCAATGTGCTCCATGATCGCGCCCATGAAGAGCTCCTCACCGTCGTACAGGGCGTCGACATCGATCTCGATGGCGGCGTCCAGGAAGCGGTCGATGAGGAGCGGGCCGCGCGAGAACAGCAGCTCGGAGTCATGGCTTGCGAGGTATTCGCGGAGCGCCGGCTCGTCGTTGATGATCGCCATGCCGCGTCCGCCCAGCACGAAGGAGGGGCGAACGAGGACTGGGTAGCCGACCTGCTCAGCAACGGTGATAACCTGCTCGGGCGTGTTCGCAGTGTCGTGCGCGGGAGCCGGGCACTTCGCGGCCTCGAGAACCTTGCCGAACTCTTCGCGGTCCTCGGCCAGGTCGATGGCGCGCGGGCTGGTGCCCAGGATCGGTACCCCGGCGCGCTCGAGGTCGGCTGCCAGCGACAGTGGAGTCTGGCCGCCGAGCTGGACGATCATGCCCTTGACGGGGCCGGCCGCGCACTCGGCGCGGTAAATCTCCAGGACGTCCTCGAGCGTGAGGGGTTCGAAGTAGAGGCGATCGGAGATGTCGTAGTCGGTCGACACCGTTTCGGGGGTTGCAGTTGACCATGATGGTCTCGTAGTGCTCGCGCAGGGACATGGCCGCGTGCACGCACGAGTAGTCGAACTCGATTCCCTGACCGATGCGGTTGGGACCGGCACCCAGGATGATGACGGCTTCGCGCTCGCGCGGACGGACCTCGTTCTCCTGGTCGTAGGTCGAGTAGTGGTAGGGCGTGCGGGCCGCGAACTCGGCGGCGCAGGTGTCGACCGTCTTGAAGACGGGGTGGATGCCAAACGCGCCGCGCACCTCGCGCACCGTATCCTCGGACAGGCCCCGCATCGCTGCGATCTGACGGTCGGAGAAGCCGTGACGCTTCGCCTCGGCGAGGACGTCGCCCGTGAGAGCCTCGGCCTCGCGAATGCGAGTCGCGACCTCGTCGAGGAGGAACATCTGGTCGAGGAACCACGGGTCGATCTTCGTCGACTCGAAGAGTTCCTCGAGGGTCGCACCACCTCGGATTGCCTGCTGGACCTGGACGAGACGTCCCTCGGTGCCAACTGCGGCGGCCTCGACGAGCGCGCGCGTCTCCTCGGGCGTGGGCGCGTCGCCGTCCCAGTGGAACTGCACGCCGCCCTTATCGATCGAGCGCAGAGCCTTCTGCAGCGCCTCCGTGTAGGAGCGGCCGATCGCCATGGCCTCGCCCACGGCCTTCATCGAGGTGGTGAGGGTCGGGTCGGCGGCCGGGAACTTCTCGAAGGTGAAGCGCGGGACCTTGACGACCACGTAGTCGAGCGTCGGCTCGAACGAGGCCGGTGTCGAGCCCGTGATGTCGTTCGGAATCTCGTCGAGCGTGTAGCCGGTGGCAAGGCGCGCAGCGATCTTTGCGATCGGGAAGCCTGTCGCCTTCGAAGCCAGCGCGGACGAACGCGACACGCGCGGGTTCATTTCGATGACGATAATGCGACCCGTCTCGGGGTGGATTGCGAACTGGATGTTACAGCCGCCCGTGTCCACGCCCACGGCGCGGATGACGGCGATACCAATGTCGCGCAGTCGCTGCATCTCGCGGTCGGTAAGGGTCAACGCGGGAGCGACCGTGATCGAGTCGCCCGTGTGCACACCGACCGGGTCGACGTTCTCGATCGAACACACGACAACGACGTTGTCCGCCTTGTCGCGCATGAGCTCGAGCTCGTATTCCTTCCAGCCGAGGATCGACTCCTCAAGCAGCACCTCGGTCGTGATCGAGGCGGCCAGGCCCTGGCCGGCGATGCGCTCGAGGTCTTCGGGGGTGTAAGCAAAACCGGAGCCGAGGCCGCCCATCGTGAAGGAGGGGCGAACGACGAGGGGGTATCCGAGCTCGGCGGCGGCCGCGTGGCACTCTTCCATCGTGTGGGCGATGAAGGAACGCGCGACCTCGGCGCCGGAGCGCTCGACGATCTCCTTGAACTCCTCGCGGTCCTCGCCGGCGCGGATCGCGTCGATGGATGCGCCGATCAGCTCGACGTTGAAACGCTCAAGAACGCCCATTTCGGACAGTGCGACGGCTGTGTTCAGGGCCGTCTGGCCGCCCAGCGTCGGCAGCAGTGCGTCGGGACGCTCCTTCTCGATGATCGAGGCCACGACCTCCGGGGTGATCGGCTCGACGTAGGTGGCGTCGGCGATGCCCGGGTCGGTCATGATGGTGGCCGGGTTGGAGTTAACGAGGATGACGCGCAGGCCCTCCTCCTTCAGCACGCGGCATGCCTGCGTGCCCGAATAGTCGAACTCGCACGCCTGGCCGATGACAATGGGGCCCGATCCGATGACGAGGACGGACGACAGATCGTTCCTGCGGGGCATCAGTGGGTCTCCTTAGCGGCAGTCATCAGAGAAATAAAGCGATCAAAGAGCAGCTCGCCGTCGTGCGGGCCCGCAGCTGCCTCGGGGTGGTACTGAACGGAGAAGGCGGGAATGTCCAGGGCACGCAGGCCCTCGACGACGCCGTCATTGAGGCCGACGTGAGAGACCTCGACGCGCCCGTAGCGGCCCGACTCGAAGGGAGCGATCGACGGCTCCCCCACCGGCGCGTCCACGGCGAAGCCGTGGTTGTGAGCGGTGATCTCCACGCGGCCCGTGGCCACGTCCTTCACCGGCTGGTTGATGCCGCGGTGACCATAGTCCAGCTTGTAGGTGCCGTAGCCGAGGGCGCGGCCGAAGAGCTGGTGACCGAAGCAAATGCCGAAGTACGGAATACCCGCGTCGAGGACGGCGCGCAGCACGCCGATCTCGCGGTCGGCCGTCGACGGATCACCCGGGCCGTTGGAGAAGAAGACCCCGTCCGGCTTGAGTGCCTCGATGTCCGCGAAGGACGCGGTGGAGGGCACCACGTAGACGCGCGCTCCACGCGCAGCCAGGTGGTACGGCGTGCGCGACTTGATACCCAGGTCAACGGCGACGACGCGCGCGATGGGTTCCTTGCCCTCGAAGTCGCCGAGAGGCTCCACCACGTAGGTCTCGTCCGTCGACACCTCGGCGGCCAACGCTGCTCCGCTCATCGCCGGCGACTCGGCGACGATGCGCACGAGCGAGGCCACGGCCTCGTCCCCCAGGTACTGCGCGCCCACGGGCAGCGCGTCACCCGAGAAGATACCGGCGCGCATGGCACCGCGCTCGCGGATGTGTCGGGTGATCGCACGGGTGTCGACGTCCGCGATGCCGACGATGCCCTGAGAGATCAGCTCGTCCTCCAGCTCGCGGCGCGAGCGCCAGTTGGAGGCGCGGCGGGCGGCGTCGCGCACGACGAAGCCCGCGACCCAGATGCGCGAGGACTCGGGATCCTCGTCGTTGACGCCGGTGTTGCCGATGTGCGGGGCCGTCATGACGACGATCTGGCGGTGGTACGACGGGTCGGTGAGCGTCTCCTGGTAGCCGGTCATGCCGGTCGAGAACACAATCTCGCCGAGCGTGCGGCCCTTCGCGCCCCATGCGCGGCCCTTGAAAACGGTGCCGTCCTCCAGGACGAGCAGAGCGATATCGGACGTGGTCATCGGTCCTCCTTGGCAATCGGGGTGGCGTCGACGACCGTCGGGACGCCGTTGTAGATCGTGTAGCGCACCTGTCCGGGCAGTTCCATGCCGCGGAAGGGGCAGTTCGTGGAGCGCGTCCACTGCTTGGCGGGGTCAACCGTCACGCGCACCGTCGCATCGACGAGGGTGACGTGTGCGGGGGCACCGACGACCAGGCCCTGGCCCTGCGATTCCACGCGGCCGATCTGGGCGGGAACAGTCGACATCACGCGAGCAACGTCCGCCCAGTCCATGCGGCCCGTGTTCACCATCGTCTCAATGATGATCGGCAGCGCCGTCTCCAGGCCGGTCATGCCGAACGCGCCGGCCTGCCACTCGCAGTCCTTCATCTCGAGGGGATGCGGCGCATGGTCAGTGCCGATGCAGTCGATCGTGCCGTCGGCGAGGCCTTCGCGCACTGCCTCGACGTCCTCGGCCCGGCGCAGCGGCGGGTTCACCTTGTAGAGCGGGTCGTAGGTGGCGGCCAGCTGCTCGGTCAGGAGCAGGTGGTGAGGCGTGGCCTCGGCCGTGATATCAACGCCCTGTGCCTTACCCCAGCGCACGAGGTCAACCGAACCCGCGGTCGACAGGTGACATACGTGCAGGCGCGAGCCGACGTGCTTGGCGAGCAGGATGTCGCGGGCGATGATCGCCTCTTCGGCGACGGCTGGCCAACCGGCCAGGCCGAGCTCGCCGGACAGCGTCGACTCGTTCATCTGCGCGCCCTCGGTGAGGGCCGGATCCTGGCTGTGCTGGGCGATCACGCCGCCGAAGCCCTTGACATACTCGAGGGCGCGGCGCATGAGGACGGGATCGGACACGCACTTTCCGTCGTCGGAGAAGACGCGAACCTTCGAGCGCGAACGGGCCATCGAGCCGAGCGATGCGAGCTGCTTGCCTTCCAGGCCTTTGGTGACGGCACCGACGGGACGCACCTCGACCCAGTCTGCCTCCTCGCCCAGGCGCAGCACCTGGTCAACGATCGCGGCCGTGTCCTGCGTGGGCGTCGTGTTGGCCATTGCGTGGACAGCGGTGTAGCCGCCGACCGCGGCCGCACGCGTGCCGGTGAAGACGGTCTCGGCGTCCTCGCCGCCGGGCTGGCGCAGGTGGGTGTGAATGTCGACGAGGCCGGGCAGGGCGATCAGGCCCTCAGCGTCGATGACGCGCGGGTCACGCACGGCGTTACGGGCATCGGCACCGATCGCGATGATGGTGCCACCGGACAGCGCAATGTCGGTGGGTTCCCCGCCGAGCAGCGAGGCTCCGGTGATCAGGATGTCACGGGTCTGTTCAGTCATTGCTGTGTCCTTCCGATGCGAGAAGCAGGTAGAGGGCGGCCATGCGGATGCACACACCGTTCGACACCTGTTCGACGATGACAGATTGGTCTGAGTCGGCTGCCTCAGCGCAGATTTCGAGGCCTCGGTTCATCGGGCCGGGATGCATGACGACGGCGTTGGGCGCCAGTGTGGCGAAGCGTGCCGGGGTGAGGCCGTACTCCGCGTGGTAGGCGCCGGGCGACGGGAAGAAACCACCGCCCGCGCTCGACATGCGCTCGCGCTGCACGCGCAGCATCATGACCGCGTCGGGGCGGGTCGCGAGGGCCTCGTCGAAGTTGTAGGAGGTGTCGCAGTTCCAGGTCTCCACACCGATCGGCAGGAGCGTCGGAGGTGCCACGAGGGTGACGCGGGCACCCAGGAGCGTCAGGAGATCGACGTTGGAGCGCGCCACGCGCGAGTGGAGGACGTCGCCGACGATAACGACGTGTGCGCCGTCGAGGCCGGAGCCGGGGGCGGGCGTTCCATCCTCGCCGAGCGACGGTGCGTAGTGGCGGCGCAGGGTCATCGCGTCGAGGAGTGCCTGCGTCGGATGCTGGTGGGT
>CAKMQM010000181.1:0-5739 GCA_927911615.1 uncultured Xylanimonas sp. | reverse complement strand
CCCGGGCCGATTCTGACACTATGGGCCTGTGAGCGAGCGCATCAGAGAAGTACCCAGCCCCCGGCGAACCACGACCACGTACGTGGCGGATCGAGCGACGATCCGTGTGGCTGTCCCGCAGGGGTGGGCGCGCGGGGTGCTCGCGGGAGTCGAGGCGGCCTTCGCGGGCTGGGGTCTGATCACGGTGTTCACGATGATCGCCTACCTGACGCTGCGCTCGAACTCGTGGATGAATGACACGACGCCGCGCGACGCGCTCGGCTTGGGCGGGGACCTGTGGGCCGCCGTCATTGGCGGTACGTCGGTCGTGGGCGACGTGCACTATCGTGCGATCCCGACGCTGATGGGCGCTCTGCTGATCGTGTTGGTGCGGATTCTGCTGCGGACGACGTCGGGTTATCCGCGTAGCGCCGCGCTGTTTGCCGTGCCTGGTTTCTTGCTGACTTCGTGGCTCCTGGCGGGAGCTTCGGGTATTCACTCGCATTGGTGGACGGGCACGATCGGCGGCGTGTTGATCCCGCTGATCGGCTCGGTGTGGTTCGTCTCCTCGGGCTATTCGCGCGACCATGAGGCGCCGTCGATGCAGCACTGGATTTCGGGTGGCCTGAAGCTGGGTGGCCTGTCCGTGGTGGTCCTCGCGGCTGCCTCGTTCGTTGCCTCGGTCATCGCGCTCGTTGCGGGGTGGAGCCGCATGGCGGGCATTCAGGAGCTCCTGGGCGCGTCGTCGGCCGCGGACACGTCGTTCATCGTCGGCGGGCAGGCGCTGTTTGCGCCGACGATCATGGCGTGGGTGGCCTCTTGGTGGTCGGGCGCGGGCTTTTTGACGGCGACGGATTCGTTGCATTCGCCGACGGTTGCCGGCCCTGGGCCGATCCCGCCGATTCCGCTGTTGGGTGCCGTCCCGCAGACCGCTCCCGGCATGTGGGTGATCCTTGCGCCGATCGCGCTGGGCATCGGCCTCGGTGTTGTCGCGGCTCGTTCGTTCCGTCGTGAGCACCTGCTGCACCAGACCGCTCAGGGGGTCCTGGCCTCGTTGATTACCGCGTCGGTGACGGCCCTGTGGATGTGGAGCGCGACGATGAGCCTGGGGTCCGTGCGCTTGGCGTCGATGGGCCCGCGCGTGGGGTGGGCGACGCTCGCCCTCGTGCTCGAGATCGCCCTCCCCGCGCTGATTATCGCCCTGGCGACCCACCCGACGACGCGCGCCCTCCTCGGCGAGGGCGCCGGTCGCGTACGCAACGAGGGCGAGGCCCTGCGTCGCCGCGCCGCCGAGCGGGCATCTCGCCTGGGGACGACCGCCTCGACGACGGACGAGGCATGGGCTGAGGCTTCCGACCCCGCTGAGGCAGGCGACATGGACGCAGGCGCCGACGAGGCCGGCGCTGAGGATCTCGCAGCGGTGGCCGATGGGGGAGAAGCGGACGAGGTGCCCGAGGAGACGAGCGAAACCGCCGCCGACGACGCTGCGGACAGCGAAGCGGTCGAGGCCGAAGGTGATGCGGAAGACCCCGAGACGAAGGCGACGCGGCGCGAGGGCCTGAACTAGACTGGGAGTCGCCGCGACTGGCGAGGGTGGATGACCACCGGGGAGCGGCCGCATTTCCCGCGAGGCGTCGCCCGCCTGGGCGCCTGGGTTTGGTCTCAACCTGGAGGAACTATGTCCGTCTCCCTGGACAACCTGGAACCCATCGACGTGCGCCCCATCAAGCGGGCCCTGATCTCTGTGTACGACAAGACGGGCTTGGAGGATCTTGCCCGCGCCCTTGGCGAGGCCGGCGTGGAGATCGTCTCTACCGGCTCTACGGCTGCCCGCATCGCGGCCGCTGGCGTGGCCGTGACCCCGGTCGACGACGTGACCGGTTTCCCCGAGGTGCTCGAGGGCCGCGTGAAGACCCTGCACCCCTTCATCCATTCTGGCATCCTGGCCGATCAGCGTAAGGCCGCGCACCGCGAGCAGATCGCCCAGCTGGGCATCAAGGCCTTCGACCTGGTCGTGTGCAACCTGTACCCGTTCCAGGACACGGTCGCCTCGGGCGCGTCCTTCGATGAGTGTGTCGAGCAGATTGATATCGGCGGCCCGTCCATGGTGCGAGCCGCGGCGAAGAACCATCCGTCGGTCGCTGTCGTGACTTCCCCGGAGCGTTACGCGGATGTCGCCGAGGCCGTGGCGGGGGAGGGCTTCACGCTCGAGCAGCGCCGCGTCCTGGCCGCCGAGGCCTTCGCCCACACGGCGACCTATGACCTGGCGATCGCCGGCTGGCTGGCCGATGAGCTGGATCTTGAGGACGTGCGCGAGACCCTCGATGAGGCCGCCGAGACTCACCTGGACGCCTCCGACGCGGCGTTCCTGGAGTCGCTGGGCTACCAGACCGAGGAAGACTACGTGGTAGAGGTGCCCGAGGAGGAGGGGCAGGCCTCGGGCATGCCCGTGTTCGTCGCCGACGCGTTCGAGCGCGTGGAGTCGCTGCGCTACGGCGAGAACCCTCACCAGGGTGCTGCCGTCTACCGTGAGATCGACGAGTCCTTCGAGGACGAGGAGGCCGACGACGAGGCCTTGGCCCCGGGCATCGCGAATGCGCGCCAGCTGCATGGCAAGGCCATGAGCTACAACAACTACACGGATGGTGACGCCGCCCTGCGCGCCGCCTACGATCACGAGCGCCCCTGCGTCGCGATCATCAAGCACGCGAACCCCTGCGGCATCGCGGTGGCTGACGATGTGGCCGAGGCGCACCGCCTCGCGCACGCCTGCGACCCCGTGTCGGCATTCGGCGGCGTGATCGCCGTGAACCGCCCGGTGAGCGTGGAGCTGGCCCGCCAGATCGTCCCGATCTTCACCGAGGTCGTGCTGGCCCCCGACTACGAGGAGGGTGCGCTCGAGGTGCTGAGCGCGAAGAAGAACCTGCGCGTCCTGCAGGTTGAGCCCCCGGCTCGCGGCTCGTACGAGTTCAAGCAGATCAGCGGCGGCCTGCTGGTCCAGGAGCGCGACGATATTGACGCGCCCGGCGACTCCCCGGAGAATTGGACGCTCGCAGCCGGCGCTCCCGCCGACGAGGCGACGCTGGTGGACCTGGAGTTCGCGTGGCGCACGGTGCGAGCGGTTCGTTCTAACGCGATCCTGCTGGTCAAGGACGGCGCCTCGGTGGGCGTTGGCATGGGCCAGGTGAACCGCGTGGACTCCTGCAAGCTGGCGGTAGAGCGCGCGAACACGCTGGGCTCGCGCTCGACGGGTGATGCGGCGGCGTCCAACGTGGACAGTGCGGGCGGCGCTCGCGCGTCCGAGGTTGTGGCCGAGGCTCCCGAGCAGCGTTCCATCGGCGCGGTTGCCGCGTCGGATGCGTTCTTCCCCTTCGCGGATGGCCTGCAGGTGCTCATCGATGCGGGCGTGAAGGCTGTCGTCCAGCCCGGTGGCTCGGTGCGTGACCAGGAGTCGATCGACGCGGCGAACGCCGCAGGCATCACGATGTACCTGACGGGAACGCGCCACTTCGCGCACTGATCAAACCCGTTCATGGGCTCCAGGGGCGAGCGCCGGTGTGGCGCTCGCCCCCTGAGATCTGTGCCCGTGTGCTTGACAGGGGAGTGGCGGACAGCATATTGTTCAATTGTTGAATGAAAGGCTGTTAGCCCTGTTGAAAGGTGTCGTATGACCACCCTGACCGCTTCCCCCGTCGCCGCGCGTGAGAACCGTGTTCTCGCCGACCGCCTCGGTGGCACGATCGCCCGCGAGATCGCCCTGGTGGCGGCTGGCACGATCGCCATGATCGTCCTGGCCCGCATCTCGATCCCGCTGCCCTTCACGCCCGTGCCGGTTTCGCTCGGCACGCTGGGTGCCCTCTCGGTCGGCACGACCTCGGTGCGCGCCGAGGCCTCGCCTCCGTCGCTGCGTACGCCCTCCTCGGCATTGCGGGTGTCCCGGTCTTCACCGGCACGAACGTCGGCTGGGCCTTCCCCTCCTTCGGCTACATCCTCGGCTACTTCCTCGTCGCCGCGATTGCCGGCCTGGCAGCCCAGCGCGGTGCCGACCGTCGCATCGCTACCATGGCGCCGACCGCCGTCGTGTCCCTCTTCTCCGTCTACATCCTGGGCCTGGCCTGGATGATCCCCTTCGCGCACATGACCCTCGAGCAGGGTCTGATGAAGGGCTTCGTGCCCTTCATCATCGGCGACCTGGTTAAGGCCGCCGTGGCGACCGGCGCCTTCCCGGTGCTGCGCTCCATCTTCCGCTGAGCCGCGCGCTCGAGCGTCACGCGAGTCGGCCTCGTCCCCATGAGGGGCGGGGCCGTCGCCGTATCCGGCGTGCGCGGTGGTGACATGCGTAATGGAGCGCGACGGGGCGGGGCGGGCGCGGGTACCATTGGCAGGGTGAACGCTTCTGACATGCATCCCGTCCTCGTCGTCGACTTCGGCGCGCAGTATGCCCAGCTGATCGCACGCCGCGTGCGTGAGGCTAACGTCTACTCCGAGATCGTCCCCCACACCATGAGCGTGGCGGACATGCTCGCCAAGGAGCCCGCCGCCATCATCCTGTCCGGCGGCCCGTCCTCCGTCTACGAGGAGGGTGCGCCCTCCGTCGATCCCGCTATCTTCGAGGCCGGCGTGCCCGTGCTGGGCATTTGCTACGGCTTCCAGACGATGGCCCACGCCCTCGGCGGCACCGTCGGTCGCACGGGCACCCGCGAGTACGGGCACACCGAGGCCACCGTGGCCGGTGACTCCTGCCTGTTCGGCGGCACCCCCAACGACCAGATCGTGTGGATGAGCCACGGCGACGCCGTCCAGGCGCGCCCGAGGGCTTCACCGTCACCGCCTCGACCACCGAGACTCCCGTCGCGGCCTTCGAGTCGCGTGAGCGTCGCCTCTATGGCCTGCAGTGGCACCCCGAGGTGGGGCACTCCCAGTTCGGCCAGGATGCGCTGAAGAACTTCCTCTACGAGGGTGCCGGCCTGGAACCCACGTGGACCGCCGGTTCCATCGTGGACGAGCAGGTTGAGAAGATCCGCGAGCAGGTCGGCGACGCGCAGGTCATCTGTGCCCTGTCCGGCGGTGTGGACTCCTCCGTGGCCGCGGCGCTCGTGCACAAGGCTGTCGGCGACCAGCTGACCTGCTTCTTCATCGATCACGGCTTGCTGCGCGCGGGCGAGCGCGAGCAGGTGGAGAACGACTACGCGCGCGGCATGGGTATCCGCGTCATCACGTGCGACGAGTCCGAGCGCTTCCTGTCCGCCCTGGCCGGCGTCACCGAGCCCGAGGCGAAGCGCAAGATCATCGGCCGCGAGTTCATCCGCTCCTTCGAGGCCGCCCAGAAGCAGGTCATCGAAGAGGTTGGCGCCGCCGGCGGCGAGGTGAAGTTCCTCGTCCAGGGCACCCTGTACCCCGACGTCGTCGAGTCCGGCGGCGGCGAGGGCGCGGCCAACATCAAGAGCCACCACAATGTGGGTGGCCTGCCCGAGGACATGACCTTCGAGCTGGTCGAGCCCCTGCGTACCCTCTTCAAGGATGAGGTGCGCGCGGTCGGCCGCGAGCTGGGCCTGCCCGACTACCTGGTGAACCGTCAGCCCTTCCCGGGCCCCGGCCTGGGCATCCGCATCATCGGCGAGGTGACGCGCGAGCGCCTGGATATTCTGCGCGCCGCCGACCTGATCGCCCGCGAGGAGCTCACGGCGCCGGCCTGGATCAGGAGATCTGGCAGTGCCCGGTCGTCCTGCTCGCCGACGTCGTTCCGTGGCGTCCAGGGTA
>CAKMQM010000180.1:0-2832 GCA_927911615.1 uncultured Xylanimonas sp. | reverse complement strand
CATGCCACCTTGAGCCTCGCGGACGGCCTCGTGGACGCCGGTCTGCTCCCGGACGACGATGCGCGTCACCTGCAGGGACCGGACATGCGCCTCGACCCCCGTCACACCAGCAAGCGCATGGGCATCCCCATGTGCTCGATCCGATTCACCGTCATGCCCTACGAAGAAAACGAGGAAGACCAATGAGCGGCGAAACACTCATCACCCTCGTCGGTAACCTGACCGCCGACCCCACACTCCGCTGGACACAGTCCGGCTCCGCCGTCGCTGACTTCACGGTGGCCTCCACCCCGCGAACCTACGACCGCAACGCCGGTGAGTGGCGCGATGGAGACCCCATCTTCATGCGCTGCTCCGTGTGGCGCGATGTCGCTGAGAACGTCGCCGAGTCCCTCCGCAAGGGCATGCGCGTCATCGTTCAGGGTCGCCTCACGCAACGCTCCTACGAAACGCAGCAGGGTGAGCGTCGCACGGTCGTTGAGCTGCAGGTCGACGAGGTCGGCCCCTCCCTACGCCGTGCCCGCGCACAGGTCACCAGGCACCCCGCAGCCGACGGCGGGGCAGGATACCCGCCCCCGCCTCCACCTGCGTCCACCCAGCCCACACAACAGGCCCCGCAGCAGCCCGCGCCCCGCCAGATCGTCCAAGAGGACCCCTGGGCACGCCAAACCCAGCAGGAACCCGTCTGGGAACCCCCGTTCTGATGGCCACCGCTCACGCTCGCGCAGGCTGGGGAATCAACCCCGCCGAACTCGACGAGAACCCCCGGCGCTGCCCCAAATGCGAGGCTCCGATACTCCCGGGCCGGGCGCTGTGCCACCCCTGTTACGTCCGGGCCGAGCAGCAACGCCGCGCCTTCACGGAGCGAGCTTGGATGACCAGAAACTACCCAAACTACAGGCCCCGCAGCCTGTTCCCCGAAGACTACGACCAAGAGGAGGTGACCAGATGACCTGCAACGACTGGACGCCCCGCGTGTGCGACTCATGCGGCGGCGCAATCAACCCCGTCACCGGCGAATGCCGGTGCTCAGACTAGAAAGCGACACACATGTTCTTCCAACTTGGAGACGAGCTCCGGGGCAACCCGAAGATTCAACGCCTCGCCCGCCGCGCCATGACCGGGGACCTCAGCGGCCTCGCCGCACTCGGCATGTGGGCGCTCGCGGGGACGGCCTGCCAGCAGGCGCTGACCGATGGAGTGATTGCGGTCGAGACGCTCGTCTCGGACACGCTCAATCTTGAAGTGGCGACTCAGCTGGCGGGGATGCTCGTCGAAGAGGGCCTGTGGCACGCGCCTGGACACTCGTGCGAACGCTGCGTGCAGCCGCCGCAGGGGTCGTTCATCTTCCATGACTGGTTCGATCTTCGCTACGACCGTGGCGAAGACGTGCGAGTCACGAGGGGAAAGCGTGCGGAGCTGAAAACAGGAAGATCACAGATGCTGTGTGGCTGCGCGATCGCGTCGGCGGTGTCGAGCGCGGCGGCAACATGGTTGCGCCGTGCAGATACTGCGGGACGAAGGTGCAGCGCAAGGACCGCAGCACGTGGCAGTACGATCATGTGGAACCGACCAAGTACATTGGCGCGGCCAACATCGTGATCGCATGCACGGACTGCAACAAGCAGAAGCAGCAGCGCACGCCTGCCGAGGCGGGCATGGTGCTTCATCGCCTGGGTGGATGCCCGGGCAGGCGGACTGGTCAGCGCCTCCGAAGAGCGCTGAGCGGAACACGGTCGAGGACACGCCGCGTCGCGGCGGAGCTGTCATGGTCGAAGCCGGGAGGGACGCGAATCCCGTCGAGGGGACGCCCTCGGGTCAGGTCGAATCCTCCCTCCCTTGGAATCCCAGCAGCACCGCCGCCGGCACGGACGTTGATCTCCCGGACGCTCACGCGCTCGACTGGGGGCAGGCAGCAGGCGAGGGAGGCGAGGATCCCGTCGAGGCTAACGCCTCGGGTCAGGTCGAACCCGCCCCCAGCTTGCGCCGCGCAAACCCTCTCCGACCTGCGACGGCACCTGCGGCAGCCGCAGCGGCAGCCGCGACGGCAACAATCCTGCCGCAGCGGCAGCCGCAGCGCAGGAAAATCTTGCCGCGACGGCAGCAAAGCGGGTGTCTACGCGCGCACGCGCGTCTCAGGGCAGGGAGGGGCAGGGCAGGGAACTAGATAGGGAAGGGTCTGGCTGGGAGACTGGCGGGGCCGGGCAGGGTGAGCCTGCCTCACCTCGCAGGCGTAGGCCACGGCGCAAACGTCAGGTGAGAAATCTTGGCGCTTCTCCTGAAGGTTCTCAGTCCATGCCCAACCCCTCATCTGCTGGTGCTGGCAGGGGAGGCTCCGAGTCCACAGGTGGGTGGGCAGTGGGGGTCGCCCTGGTACCAGTGGCGAGGTCGTCCCCCGGTGGACGATGAGGCCGTGTGTCCGATCCATGGGGCCGACGTGCCCTGCCGATACTGCCTCGAGGAGGAGCCATGCTGAACCGCGTGTGCTCATCCGGGTGCGCATCACCTGGTGAGCATCTTCCTGACTGCCAGGATGACTCGTGCCGGGGCTGCGCCCCGAGTCCGGCTTACGTCGGCGTCTTGTGCGCTCGGTGCTGGGGGAGACTCCAATCCGTCGTGCGCACGATGCCTGCCCTCGTCGGTGAGCTGATGAGCGGGGACGACGCGCCCTCGGCGGTCTCATCCTCTGGGGGTGGTCGCCCGCCTGGCTCGTCCTCGCTGTACCCGCAGCAGCGGGCAGCTGCCGACGAGCTCGCGGCTGCGATGGCCTCGTGGTGTATCCAGGCAGGCGAGCATATCGGCGTGGAGGCTCCTCGGCCGTCCGGCCTGTGG
>CAKMQM010000179.1:0-5432 GCA_927911615.1 uncultured Xylanimonas sp. | reverse complement strand
AAACAGTTCTCCTATAAGTATAGGACGCTCCTCACGCTGCGCGGGCGCGTTTGAGCCACCGACTCCACAAAAAGCCGGGGCCCGGCGGCATCACACCGCTGGGCCCCGGCCTCGAACGCCGTTGCGTCCGTCAGTCCTCGTTCTCGAGCGCGTCGGCCTGCTGGGCCTGCATGCGCGCGAGGTGCTCGTAGTCGGCGGCGCCGCGCCTGGGCACGTCGCGCATGGGGCGCGCGGGCGTCAGGTCCGTGAACGACGCTCCCAGGTTCACCAGGCCGCCGGACTCCATGCCCGGGCCGGGCAGGACGTCGAAGCGGCGAGCCTTCTGCAAGGCGTCGATGACGCTGGTCATGTCCTGGTTCTGGATGGCCGCGGAGATCGTGTATGCGCCCGGGTTGAAGGTCAGGCGCGGAATGTCGATGTCGAGGTGACCGGTGCCCGGCTCGATCGAGGTCGGCACGTAGCAGGCGTCCATGCCGTGCAGGCCCCACACGAAGACGCCCTCACGGGTGTCGATGGAGGCGCCAAAGACCGGGGACTCGATGCGCTCGTTCGCGCGGTAGTGCAGGCGCAGGCGCACGGGATCGCCCGGGTACACGAGCGACGTGGGCTCGCCGGAGGCGTTCAGCAGCTCGATGCGCTCGATCATGGCCTCGCCGCTGCCGAAGCGCGTGCCGCCACCCTCGACCTCGACGGCGTGGTGAGCGACGTCGGAGTAGGTGTCGATGACCTCGGCTGCCGCGCCCACGTCGACGAGCGTGCCGTGATCCAGCCAGGCGGCCTGGTCACAGAAGGTGCGCATCTGCTCGAGGCCGTGGGACACGACGACGACCGTGCGCCCCTGGTCCTTGAGCTGAGCGAACTTGTCCATGCACTTGTTCTGGAATTCCATGTCGCCCACGGCCAGGACCTCGTCGACGAGGAGGATATCCGGCTCCACATGGATGGACACGGAGAAGCCCAGGCGCACGTACATGCCCGACGAGTAGTTCTTGACCGGCTGATCGATGAAGCGCTCGACGCCGGAGAAGTCGATGATCGCATCCAGCTTGGAGTCGATCTCCTTCTTGCTCATGCCCAGGATCGCGCCGTTGAGGTAGATGTTCTCGCGGCCCGACAGCTCGGGGTGGAAGCCGGAGCCGACCTCGAGCATGGCGGCCATGCGTCCCGTCGAGGAGATCGTTCCCCTGTCCGGGGTGAGGATCTTCGCGATGCACTTGAGCAGCGTCGACTTGCCCGAACCGTTGTGTCCGAGCAGGCCGAAGGTCTTGCCCTGCGGGATCTCAAAGGAGACGTCGTCGAGGGCCCAGAACTCCTCGAACTGCGCGCGCGACCGCTGCAGGAACGCGCCCTTGAGAGACTGGTTGCGGTTCTTGTAGATGCGGAAGCGCTTGGAGACGCCCTCCACCGAAATCGCGTTCGTCATCAGAGTTCCTCCACGATTCGTGCCGAGAAGCGGCGGAAGATCAGCGAGCCGAGGCCGAAGATGCCGAAGGCCCAGGCGGCGCAGCCGAGCCACACCTGCCAGGACGGCATCGCGAAGCCGTACAGCGTCGAGCGGTAGGCCTCGAGGAAGAGCTCGGCGGGGTTGAGACGGAAGATCGTGACGATCGGGAGCGGCTCGCCGCGCCACGTCCATCCCTGGCCGCCAGGTCGGTCTGGACCTTGTTGAGCATCGACAGGGAGAAGACGACGCCGGAGGCGTACATCCAGATCTGGTTGAAGATCTGCCACAGGTGCGAGATGTCGCGGAAGTAGACCGACGCAACCGACAGGATGAGGCCCATGCCGATCACGAAGAGCATCGCAAGCAGCGTGATGACGATGACCGCGGGGATCATGAGCAGCACGCCGGGGCCGCCCGCGATGCACATGACGAGGATGATGACGCCCAGCTCGAAGGCGAAGTCGTAGGCCAGGGCCAGCACCGAGGAGTAGATGAGAACCTGACGCGGGAAGTAGACCTTGGTGAGCAGGCCGGAGTTACCCACGAGGGAGTCCATGCCGCGCTGGATACCGCTCGACATAAAGTTCCAGGCGATGACGCCCACGCCGATCCACAGCGCGAAGGAGGACAGACCCGAGTTCACGCCCTTGTCGGCCTCGCCGCGGAAGACGACACCGAAGATCAGCGCGTACACGGCGATCGTGGCGATCGGGTTGATGAAGGACCACAGGCGGCCGAGCGCGGTGCCCTTGAACTCCGAGGAGATCGAGCGCTGCGCCATGCGCACCGTCAGGTCAATGACCCGTTTCGTCTCAGACACGGCTACTCCCATCGCTTCTGTCGTGGTCAGGAAATCTATTCTACTTGCCTGCGGCCGGCGTGAGCGCGAGGTAACGCTGCGTGAACTCCACGATCACGACGCTGGGCTTATAGGCCGCGATGAGGGCGGCGACGTCCGTCGGCTGATCAGAGTCGAGGGCGTGGCCGACCTGGATCGTGTACTCGAAGGTCGCGGCCACGTCGGGTCCCAGGTTGTTGCCCTGGGAGTCACGCACGATGAGCGCGGTGCCGCGTCCATTCGGGTTGTAGGTGAGCGCCGGCTTGTTCTGGAAGTCGACGGGGCTGGCCAGGGACACCTCGGGAGCGCCCGTCACCTCGGCCAGGCGCGCGGCGGTGTCGGCCAGATCGTCGCGGGTCTCCAGCTGCAGAAGGTGGACGCTACCCGGGTCCTGCTCGTAGGTGGGGACCGCCCACGGCCCCGTCTGGGCGGGGGCGCCCAGGGCCTCGTACTCGTTGGGGGCATCCACGCCGCTCACGCCGGACGGCGTCAGTGAGGGCAAGCCCTCAAGCTGCGGGTTGACCGCGGCCAGGCAGGACAGCGTCTGGTTCCACGCGACGTGCGCGGCGTAGGGCGACCAGTGGGGATTGACCGCCGAGTACAGCGGGGCCTCACTCCCCTCGCGGGCCTCGCGCAGGCCCGCGCGCACATCCACCCACGCGTGGTGGGCAGCGCCGAACGCATGAGATCCATGGAGGTCGTGCCCATCAGCGGATCCGCCCACTGGGGCAGCTTGTCGGAGTAGACGTCCCACGTGGCCGGGGCGGGCACAAACAGCGCGGTCGCGCCCTGCTCGCTCGCGGCGGTCTCGATGCCGCTCATGTAGCGGTCCCACGCGCTCACCTGCTCGGGGGTGGGGCGCACGCGTCCCAGCGCCTGGGAGAAGTTCGCGTTGAAGACGTCGGAGAGGAACAGGTAGCCGTCGCGGCCCTCAACGTAGGTGGTCACGCCGGTCATGGACTGCTCGAACGAGGCCTGGGCTGCGTCCGTGGGCAGGTAGCCCGCGGTGCCGGCGACGCCGGGCGTCCACGGGCCCACGTCGGCGCGCGGGGTGGGGGCGCAGACCTCGGGCAGGGATTGGGGCGTGGTGCGCGCGAAGGACGAGGCCTGGGCAGCGGGTGCGGGCACCTGAGGAGCGGGGTGGGTGGCCTTGTACCACGTGCCCACGCCGGTGGCCGCACACGCGCCCGCAAGGAGAACGGCGAGGGGCACGTAGTGGAGGCGGTGCTTCCACGAGCCGGCGGGCACGCCCTCGTCGAAGGAGATATCGCGCAGGCCCGACTCGGATTCCTTGAACTGGCCGGCGGCCTTCTTCTCGCTCACTTGCTCTCCCCCTCGGTGCGCGCGGATGCCTCTTCGGCCTCCATAACCGTCGCGATCCTGGTCGAGGACAGGGCCGGCGTGACGATGCGGCGGGCCACGGCCTCGTACGTGGGACGGAAGTGCTCGATGAGCTTGTCCATCCATCCGGGCAAGTAGTTCTTCTGGCTCATCGCGGGCTTCTCAATGAGGTGCCACGACAGGTAGGCCAGGATGTGCACGGTCACAACGACCGTCAGGTGGTAGGCGATCCAGCCGCGATCCTGCAGGTGGAAGTAGGCGGCGAACGCCATGATCGGCCACGCGTAGATGTAGATGCCGTAGGACAGGTCGCCGTGCTTCTCCCAGTTCTGCAGGGGCAGGCGAATCGCCAGGTACATGAGGAAGTACAGGAAGCCGTACTGGCCGACGATGTTCCAGCCGCCAGACGCGTAGGAGAGCACTCCGAAGATGAGGCCGCCCCACGCCAGGCGCGAGTCCATGGGGATCTTGTCGCCGTAGAGCGTGAACAGCATGCCGAAGGCGAAGGGACCCATGAACATCAGCATGTAGGGGTCGCGCAGCAGGTAGTTGACGTTGGAGACCTGACCCGCGCCCATCCACTGCAGGGCGTTGAGGGCGATCAGAACGAGGGCGAAGGCGCCGCCCACCTTGCGGTTCGCAAGCGCCCCGAACAGGCCAAGGATCGCCACCAGGATGTACGCCTTGAACTCGTAGATAAGCGTCCAGGCCGAGCCGTTCCAGTCACGGGCGCCGTGCAAGATGTAGTACGGCAGGTTCTCGCCCATGCCGGCGATATTGCGCTGACCCAGGTTCAGCCACATGTTGTTCACGAAGTACGTGAGCGGGGACTCGGTGGCCGGGTGCAGGTAGCCCGAGATGTTGTGGAACGTGTGCCAGTACGCGATCGGCGCGAGGATACCGACCGTGAAGAGCAGGGCCGCCCAGAAGGCCGGGAAAATACGCAGGACGCGGCGCCACATGTAGCGCCAGATCGTCGCGCGCCCCATACGCGAGCGCGTGATCAGGAATCCCGAGAAAAAGAAGAAACCCGCGACGGCGACGCCACCGATGGACTGCTCCTTGGAGATCTGCACGCCCAGGTCCTCGCCGCCGTAGAAACCGGCAATCGGTCCGGCGTGCGAGAAGATGACCATGAAGGCCATCAGCCAGCGCAAAAACCCAATCGAGTTGGACCTGGAGTTGAATGCCTGCGCGACGGACTGGGGCGTGTGGGGGGCCGCAGCCCGGATCGTGGAGGCCAGGCTCATCGCTCACCCTTCATGGATCGGATCTTATGGACGGCGCCGCGAGCCGCGCGGTACGCCGGCTTGAGCGCGTTACCCAGTCCAGGCGTGCGCACCATGATGTTGGTCTTGACGGCACCCAGCAGGTTCGGGACCGCGCCCATGCGCGCCTTGAGGAAGGGCACCTGGTCGATCGCGAAGGCGGGCATCATCGACGAGGTCGCTGCCAGCTTGTACTCCAGGTAGCCGTAGTACACGCCCGCCCACTTCGGGGTCATGACGGGGCGCACGTAGTAGCCGCGCGACAGGACCGCGTAGGACAGGAGACGCTCGATGACGTGCGCCAGGGAACCGTCCTTGTAGCCGCCTTCTTCGGGGAAGTCCTCGGGGACGAGGCCGGCACCGGTCAGCAGGGACAGGGCCTCCGGGCGCGCGATGAACATGGAGCCGTAGGGGGCCAGCGGCTGGTGGTCATCGAAGGGGACGGTGATGCCGACCTTCTTGGCGAATTCCCGGGCGGGCTGGCGGTTCGCGAACCACGCGTGGCCCATCGTCGGGTAGCCCATGTGCGGCATGGGCGCGA
>CAKMQM010000178.1:0-9064 GCA_927911615.1 uncultured Xylanimonas sp. | reverse complement strand
AATCTGACGGTTGAAGGACCGAGGCGCCCCGGGCACCATGCCCGGGCGCCTCCGTGTGCGCTGTGAGCGTTAAATACGTCCATAGTTCGCGCGGGCGTTTCCACTTTGGGCAGTTAGTTCGTAAACTAATGGGTGGATTTGACTGTCCGCTCTACAAGGGGGCGGGCGATTAACGTCAGGAGCTATTCGTGTCGATTATTGACAAGATCCTTCGCGCTGGCGAAGGGCGTATGCTGCGCAAGCTGGATCGGCTTGCGTCGCAGGTTGATGCCTTGCAGGAGGATTTTGAGGCTCTGACGGACGAGGAGTTGCAGGCTAAGACCCAGGAGTTCAAGGATCGCCTCGAGGATGGCGAGACCCTGGACGACATCCTGGTCGAGGCGTTTGCGACGGTCCGTGAGGCCTCGTGGCGAATCCTGCGCATGCGTCCCTTCCACGTGCAGGTCATGGGTGGTATCGCCCTGCACCAGGGCAAGATCGCCGAAATGAAGACCGGTGAAGGTAAGACCCTGGTTGCCACGATGCCGTCGTACCTGCGCGCGCTGACCGGCAAGGGCGTGCATGTCGTGACGGTTAACGACTACCTGGCGAAGTACCAGTCGGACATCATGAGCCGCGTCTACAACTTCCTGGGCCTGACCTGCGGTTGTATTCTCGTGGGCCAGACGCCTGCCGAGCGCCGCGAGATGTACGCATGCGACATCACCTACGGTACGAACAACGAGTTCGGCTTCGACTACCTGCGTGACAACATGGCGCAGGTGCCCGAGGATATGGTCCAGCGCGGCCACGCCTTCGTCATCGTCGACGAGGTTGACTCGATCCTTATCGATGAGGCGCGTACCCCCCTCATCATTTCGGGCCCCGCTGACGGCGACCTGAACCGCTGGTACGTGGAGTTCGCCCGCATCGCGCGCCTGCTCAAGCGTGACGAGGACTACGAGGTCGACGAGAAGAAGAAGACCGTCGGCATCCTGGAGCCGGGCATCGACAAGGTCGAGGACCAGCTGGGCGTCGAGAACCTCTACGAGGCCGCGAACACCCCGCTGATCGGCTTCCTCAACAACGCGATCCGCGCCAAGGAGCTCTTCTTCAAGGACCGCGACTACATCGTGGACGGCGGCGAGGTCCTCATCGTCGACGAGCACACGGGCCGCGTCCTGCCGGGCCGCCGCTACAACGACGGCATGCACCAGGCGATCGAGGCCAAGGAAGGCGTGGAGATCAAGGCCGAGAACCAGACGCTCGCCACGATCACGCTGCAGAACTACTTCCGTCTGTCACCCCGAGGGCTCGCCGTTCCGGCATGACCGGTACGGCCGAGACCGAGCCGCGGAGTTCCAGTCGACCTACAAGATCGACGTCATTCCGATCCCCACGAACAAGCCGATGATCCGCAAGGACCAGCCCGACCTCGTCTACCCGACGGAGAAGGGCAAGCTGAACGCGATCATCGAGGACGTCGTGGCGCGTCACGAGGCCGGCCAGCCGGTCCTCATCGGTACTGCCTCGGTGGAAAAGTCCGAGCTGCTCTCCCAGATGCTCAAGAAGAAGCACATTCCGCACCAGGTGCTCAACGCCAAGCAGCACGCCCGCGAAGCCGCCATCGTCGCGATGGCCGGCCGCAAGGGCGCGGTCACGGTGGCCACGAACATGGCCGGCCGTGGTACCGACATCATGCTGGGTGGTAACTCGGAGTTCCTCGCCCAGGCGAACCTGGCTGCCGAGGGCCTCGACCCGAAGGAGAACCCGGAGGAGTACCGCGAGGCGTGGCCCAAGGCTCTCGAGGCCGCGGAAGAGGCCGTCGAGGCCGAGCGTGAGGAGGTGCGCGAGCTGGGCGGCCTGTACGTGCTCGGTTCGGAGCGCCACGAGTCGCGTCGTATCGACAACCAGCTGCGCGGACGTTCCGGCCGTCAGGGTGACCCGGGCGAGTCCCGCTTCTACCTGTCGATGGAAGACGACCTGATGCGCCTGTTCAACTCTGGCATGGCCCAGCGCATCATGGCCTCGGGCGCCTACCCGGAGGACATGCCGCTGGAAAACCGCATGGTGTCGCGTTCGATCGCGTCGGCCCAGCGCCAGGTGGAAGCTCGCAACTTCGAGATCCGTAAGAACGTCCTGAAGTACGACGACGTCATGACGGGTCAGCGTGAGACGATCTACGCCGAGCGCCGCAAGGTGCTCGAGGGCGAGGACATGGGCCCGCAGATGCGCGCGTTCATGGAGTCCCTCGTGACCGGCCTGGTCGACGAGGCGATCGCCGACAAGCCCGTGGACGAGTGGGATCTGCCCACCCTGTGGGAGCACCTGCGCGCCTACTACCCGCCGTCGGTCACGATCGAAGAGGTCGAGGAGGAGCACGGTGGTGCTGCGTCCCTCGTGCGCGACGACCTGGTGACCGAGCTGGTCGGCGACATCCACGCCGTCTACGCGGACACCGAGGACCGCCTGAACGCCAACCCGCTGGCGCAGGCGCAGCTGGGCGATGAGCCCATTCGTACCCTCGAGCGTCGCGTCGTCATCTCCGTGGTGGACCGCCTGTGGCGTGAGCACCTCTACGAGATGGACTACCTGAAGGAAGGCATCGGCCTGCGCGCGATGGGTCAGCGAGACCCGCTCGTCGAGTACAAGGACGAGGGCGCCCAGATGTTCCAGGCGATGGTCGAGCGCATCCGCGAGGAGTCCGTCCAGCAGGTGTTCTCCTACGCGAAGCAGTTCGAGCGCGCCCTGGCCGCCGCCGAGGAGGAGGCCGGCGGTTCGATCGCCGCCGCCACCGTTGCTCCCGCGCAGGAGGAGGCCTCGTCCTCCTCTTCTGAGCCCAGCGTCGAGGACGTTGCAGCCGCCGAGTCTGCGGCCTCCGCGGCCGCGCGCGAGGCCGTTGCTCACGCCCGTTCGGTGATGGGTAACGTGGGCCGCGCGAAGGCGCCCAGCCGCGTGAGCTACAGCTCCGCTGAGGGCACCGAGTCGGCCGCGTCCTCGTCGAGCGGTAACCGCGCGGAGCGTCGCGCTGCCGCTAAGAAGCGTCGCCGCCGCTGATCGGTACACGTCACGGGTGAGGGGGTTCCTGCGGGAGCCCCCTCACCCGTTTGTGTATCCGTCGAGCCGTGCGGCCGGTCCGTCAGGCGAGTTCGAGGGCCGTCGTGATCCAGCGTCCGTGGTACTCCTCGAGACGCAGAGCAAGAGCGTAGGTGCGTGACACGGTGGAGACGATGACGGCGGCCTCTGTTGTGCGCTCGTCGAGGGGACACGTGCGCACGTGGACGGGCCTCGTTCCCCGTGCGCACGGGGACAAGTGGATACACGTGAGGGCGCCGTAGAGGTCGGGCAACATCCAACGGCGTAGCTGGGGTGCCTGACGAACACCCGTGACGACCTCGACGATGGCGCGTGCGAGGTTTGCCGCCCACGGTCCGGGATCCGGGAGATTCTCCCGTGGGAGGGTGACGTAGTGGGTTGGTGTCGGCGATGTTGCCGCCCTGTAGACCAACTCAGGATCCTGACTCCACCGGAACGGGGCGGGCTGGGTCGGACGGGTGGGGGTGGGCCTCGTGCTGGTCCGTCGTCTGGGGGCCTCGGAGGTACGAGGCCTGGGTGCGATTTGGGTGCTCATGGCAGGTCCTGGGGGATGTCGAGTGTCTGTCCGGGGTAGATGAGAGCGGGGTCGCGAACCGATTCGGCGTTGGCCGCGTGGATTGCTCGCCAGGTGGCGTCGATACGTGCGTTGTCCGCATCGGGGCGCAGGGAGGCAGCGATCGACCAGAGTGAATCGCCCGGCGTGACTGTGATCGTGGTAGGGCCAGCGGGCGCGTCCGGCGCCGGTGCATCCTCCGTGGGCGCGGGTAGCGCGGACGGCGCCGTTTGCGTCGCCTCCTGGTTGGGAGAAGGGGTACTGGGGGTATCCGCCCACGTCAATGAGACGGCGGGGGAGGTCTGTTCCTGCGGAGCCGCCAGGGAAGCCGCGGCGGGCGCTGCGGTGACGAGTGCGGAGCCGATCAATGCGCTGGCTCCTGCACGCGTTAAAAGCGACCGCGAGAGACGGGTTCCGCAACGGGAGACGAAGAATCGTGCGGCTGCGCGTGCCGCGGGCGGAGCAATGCGCAGGAGCGCGAGGTGAGCGCACGCTGAGCACAGCAGACTCCATGCCAGGAGCATGAGGGCAGCAATGCCGAGAACCCAGACGATGAGCGTCTCGGGACGCTCCGCGCTCAGTGGGGGAGCGAGGTGGGAGAGATAGAGTGCGTCAAGGAGGCACAGCGGGGCACCAACGAGCCAGAGGAAGGCGTCGGTGAGGTGCGATTGGCCGGCGACGGTCAGTGAATCATCAGTCATGGTGAACTCTTCATTGAGTGGACGGATTCGATGCATTAACTATGCGCTTCATAGTGAACCGTGTCAATACATGTTAGTTCATGTTACCTAAATGTGATGTGTGGCGCATGAATGTGGCATCGTAGGGGCATGGATATGTCAGCGTTCATTGCCGAGCTGGAGGCGCAATTTGAGGATGAGCGCGGTCGCGATCTCGATGCGCTCATCGATGAGCTCACCGATGCCGAGCGCGCCTCGGTCACACTCTCCGCCCGCCTGGCTGGTGTGGACGGTGATATCACGCTGGCGCTGCGAGGCGGCTCGACGATCACCGGATCGGTGCTCGATTCGACCCGCTCGTGGGTGCTCCTGCGCGGAAGTCGCGACGACAGCCTGATCATGCTCTCCGCAATCGTCGCGGCCTGGCCGCTCGGGCGCAGCGTTGCGCGCGAATCCTCCGTGCGAGGAGGCGTCGGCGTTGGCCATGTTCTGCGCGAACTAGGTGCGCGCGGTGTCGGAGTCGTCATCGAATCCGACGGGGGTGACCATCGGGGGATCATCGACGCGGTCTATGCGGACCACGTCGATGTCGCCCTGGATGGAGAGGCCTTCGCCTATGACGGCCGGGATGAGGTAGGTGGCATGACCGTGTCGCTGGCGCTTGCGGGGCTCGTCGACTCCGCGTGCTTGGCCAGCGATGGTCGGCCGATTAGTGAGCGTTTTCCGCCTTCTGACGCTCGCGCGTCGCAGCGTATTGATCCTGGATGAACTGCTCCAGGACGGATTCTTCGATCCGCCAGACGTGCTTGCCGCCCACCTGAATGGCAGGAAGCTCGCCGGAGGAAACGAGGGCGCGGGTGGCTGACATCGTGAGATTCAGGGTCTCGGCGACGTCAGCGAGAGTGAGGAATCGTGTTGCCATGGCAACATGCTATCAGTTGGGGTTGCTTCGTTTGATTGGTTTGAGTCGGCAATTTTTTACGCGTCATTTCGCCGATCGAATCGGTTGGTTCTGATGAATAGTCGGCAACCTACCGCTTTTGCGGTTGAGCGTGCATCATAGAAGAGTGAAACGCGTCTCAGCTTCAGTGTCGATCCCGACGCGCGCCCCGGCAAGATGGACCGTCGATTCGTTATCGGCCTGGTCCTCATCATCGCGTCCGTGATCGCATTCAGTGCTCTCAGCGGCCTCCTGCGGGGAGGAAGCCGCGTCTACGCCGCGACGACGACCATCGCCCCGGGGGAAACCCTCACCGCCGACAACGTCCGCGAGGTTGTCCTCAGCGTCGACTCGGACGTCTACGTTCCCACGTCGGAGGCTCCCATGGGGTCCGTCGCGACTCGGCAGATCACCCCCGGCCAGATCGTCATGCGCACGGATCTGTCGCAGGGGGACAGCGGAACAGCGCAGACAGACATGCTGCGCGTGGCCGTCACGGTCAGCGCTGGACTGCCCGACGGGGTCGCTGATGGAACGCGGATCCGGCTGTGGACGATCCCCGCGCGCACGCAGGGACAGGCTGGTAATCAGGCGCGCGAGATCGAGGGGACCTTCACCTTCGTACGCCGAATCGAGGCCTCGTCCCAGTCGCACCGTGGCCAGCGGATCGAGATCCTCGCGAACGCCCAGTCCATGCCGGTCCTCCTCGCCGCGCAGTCCTCGACCGACGAGCTGGCCGCCGTCCCAGTGGGGGCGCCGTGAGCTCCGTCCACGGGGTCGTCGTCCTCGCCGATCAACGCTACGAGGCACCCCTCATCCAGGCGATTCAGAGCCGATCGGATGTCCTCGCCATCGTCCGGCGCTGCGCTGACCTGGCCGAGGTCGTCGCCGCGGCCCGCGCCGGCCTCGCCGACCTCGCGGTCATCGACGGATCCGACCCCGACCTGACGATCGAGACCGTTGAATCGCTGCGCGCTTGCGGGATGGTCGTCGTCGCCCTCGCTGCGCACCACGACCGCTCCCGCCTCATCGCCCTGGGGGTCGCCTCGGTCGCCGCGCCCGGCAGCCCCGACCAGGTCGTCAACTCTCTCATCGCGGCGACGCGCACGCGCCGCTCGACCCCTGCCACGGCCTCGTCCGCACCACCGCCGCCCCCTCCGCCCTCCGCTCCGGGCAGCGTGCTGGCCGTCTGGGGGACATCCGGCGCGCCCGGGCGCACGACCCTCGCTGTCGGCATTGCGACCGCGCTGTCCGCCCACGGGCCCACCCTCCTCGTCGATGCGGACACCGCCAACCCGACGATCGCGCACCTGCTGGGCCTTCCCGTCCATGCGTCGGGTCTGTCAACCCTCGCGCGGACGGCCTCGCGCGGCCCCATCACGCCCGCGGACACGCTCGGGGCAGCCGTCATGCGCTCCGAGAACCTGCACCTCATCACGGGCCTCGTGACGCCACACCGCTGGCGCGAAGTGAGCAAACCCGGCATCGAATCCATCGTCGGGGCACTGCGCCTGAGCGCCCGCTACTCGGTCGTTGACATTGCGTCGACCTCGCTGGAAAAGGCCTCGCGCGGGCCAACCGTGACGATGCCGCGCTCGGGGTGCTCGAGCGCGCCGATCGGCTCGTCATCGTTGCGCGCGGTGACATCGTCGGCATCAACCGGCTTTCGTTCCTGGCGCGGTGGTGGGAGGAGCAAGAGCGCGACATTCCGGTCGAGGTGATCGTCAACCGCGTAAGCACCGCAGCTATCGGCCCGCACCCCGTGCCCTCCCTGCAGGCGGCGATCGGCGCCTTTATGCCCGACTGCATTTTCCATGTCGTTCCCGAGGATGAGGGCGTTGGGCGGGCATCCCTGCGAGGCAAGGCTCTGGGCGAAAACGGTGCGCGTTGCGACGCCTCCGACGCGTTGCAGGCGATTGTCGAGCGGTGGGTGCCTACACTGTGACCATGCGCGTCTACGTTCCCGCCGTCCTGTCCGACCTGTCCGTCCCGCTGCCGCCCGTGCGCAGCGGCGTCCTGTGTGTGCCCGAGGCCGGCATGAGTGGCGAGGACATCGAGGTCCTCGAGGACGACGCCATCACCGAGGCGGCGCTGTCCTCCCTCGAGCTGGCGCGCGAGACGGAGGGCGCGGGCGCCGCTCGTGTCGTCCTGGCCGTCGACACCCCGACCTCGACGACGCTGACCCCCGGCGAGCAGATCGAACCCCGCATCTTCGAGGGCCCGGCCTTCGAATACACCTGGTCGGACGTGGCCGCCATCCTCGCGGACCTGCCCGACGCCTCACCCGCGGTGCAGGCCGTCCTGAGCGCCGACACACAGGAGGACGCCGACGAGGCCGTGGCCGCCCTGTGGGAGTCCTCCCTGGCGTGGTTCGACCGCTCCGAGCGCCCCGACGTCCTGGCCCTGCACCAGGGCTGACACCTACGCGCGCACGCTGAGGCTCGATCCGCCCTCCGGCAGAGGTCGCACCTGGATCTGATCCGCGATCTGGGTCGCCATCTCCTCGACGTGCGAGATGACACCGACCGTTCGCCCCGCGCAGCGCAGCGCCTGGAGCTGCGCCATCACCAGGCTCAGCGTGTGCGAATCCAGCGAGCCGAAGCCCTCGTCGATGAACATCGTGCGCAGCTCGACGCCACCGGCCTCAGCCGAGACGACGTCCGCGAGGCCGAGCGCCAGCGCGAGGGACGTGTAGAACGTTTCCCCGCCCGACAGCGTGCGCGGGCTGCGCAGCGCGTCCGTGTCGTGATCGACGATCGCCAGGCCCAGGCCGGACTTGCGCGAGGCGGTGCCGTCGTCGGGGACGGACACGAGCTCGTAGCGTCCCGACGAGATTGCCGCCAGGCGTGGGTTCGCGGCCGCCAACACCTCTTCCAGGCGCGCGATGAGCACCCAGGCCGACAGGGGAGTGGACGCGAGGTTCTCAGGGCCGGACGCCGCGGCAATATCTGCCAGACGGCGGATGGGGCCGGCCTGCTCCCGGGCGCGGCTAAGTGCCTCCAACGCCTGGTCGAGGGAGGCGCGGGCGGCCTCCAACTGAGCGCAGTGCTGCTCGAGAATACCCGAGGCTCGGGCCGCCATAGCGGCGTCCTCCTCGGCCTTGCGGGAGGCCTCGGTGAGGGCCTCAAGGTCCGGTGCGGACGCTGCTGCCGCGCGGGTCAGGCGCTCCGAAGCAAGAGCTTCGCGTGCCGCGAAGAGTGCCTTCTCATGCGCGGCCACGCGCGCCTCGAGAGAGGCGACCTGGGGGAGAGGAAGCAGGAGCGTGCGCCACGAGTCCGCTTCGAGGCCCTGTTCCTCAAGCGCGTCCGCAAGGGAACGCTGCGCCTGCGCGAGCGCGGCGCGGGCGTTGTCCCAATCGGCGCAGGCACCGGCCAAAGCCGCCGCCCGGTGTGCGCGCTCATCCAGGGCTGCAGCGCGTGCATCGAGGGAGGTGTAGTCGGCGCGCTCAGTCTCCACGTGGGCCTCAGCCGCAGCCAGGGCGGATTCGCGCTCCTGCAGGGTGGAGGCGAGGGACGCGGCGGCCTCGCGGGCGCTCGCGAGGGCATCCGTCAGGCCGTCGAGGCGGGTGCGCTCCTGCGTGAGGGCCGCCTCGATCTCTGTGATCTGCGGGCTGAGAGCCTCGAGCTTCGCAACGAGCTCGGCGGCCCGATCCCGCTCGGTCTCGAGAGCCGGAGTGGGGGCGCCGGCCACCTCGTTGAGCTGGGCGATACGACGCACGAGATCCTGGTGGCGCGCCTGCGCTTCCCGAAGCGCGGCCTCCGCACGGTCTCGCGCCCTGGTCCAGCTCGGCGACCTGCTCGCGCGTGATCTCTCCAT
>CAKMQM010000177.1:0-5400 GCA_927911615.1 uncultured Xylanimonas sp. | reverse complement strand
CGGTGCCTGCGGCTCGGAGCGGCTCGATCTCGAGGCCCGCCCTGGCCCTGCCGCCACCCACCGGCACCGCGGCCTGGCCCCGCAGGCCCGCGGTGGCCTCCTATCGGTCGGGGCTTATCGCTGTGAGCGGTCCAGGCCCTGCCACCGCCCACCGGCACCACGGCCAGGCCGATTGGTGTAGTTCGTATTCGATGGGGGTTTTGCGCCACGCGAAGCCTTCTGCTGGGGTTTCGTCGGCGTGTCGGAGGCTTGGATGGCGTCAGTCCCCCCGCTAGGTGGCGTCGGGGCCTCGGTCTGGAACGTTGTTGTTGCCAAAGTGCAGACCCATTAGATGCCAAGCACCCACAAACGACGGTATTGGCCGAATGGGTCTGCACTTTGGCGGATTCATTGTCTGGTGTGGCGTGGTGGTCGCACGCGAAGCCGCTAGCTGGAATGAGAACCCGTTATGTTGCACGTAATTCCCCCGCGACTACTTAAACATGTGAAATAGCGTCGTTGGAATTGCAACGTTTTCTCGCTATCTCAAAAAGTGACCAGATTAAATTATGTGCGACTTTTGTGGGTGAGGTGGGTCGACGGTGGGGTGGGGCGGCGACGGTGGCTCGGTGACGGTGGGGCACCGAAAGCCAGGAAAGGCATAGCAGCGGGGCGGGATCCCGAAGGATCCCGCCCCGTAATACACGCGCCATGTATAGCGAGCGACCCGTATCGCAAGCGACCCGTATCGCGAGTGGCCGCTGTCAAGAGCTGCCCGCCTCATGCTTGGGCGCTCCTTGCGACTGCTGCGCTGCGCCCGCGGTGCAGGTTGCGCCCGCGTTGAGCGTGAGCCTCGCTCACTCCTGCGGAGGATTCGGGACGGAGGCGTCGCGCACGCCCTCCGCAACCGCGTCGGAGATTGTCGGGGAGACGACCTTGGCGCCCACGAGCGCCGCGAACAGCTGCTGCAGGTCCAGGCCCAGCGAATCGCCCAGGCCCGCGTTGATCTGGCTGATCGACTTCGTAATGTCGCCGACCATCTGGGCGTTGTTGCCCTCGCCGTACATCGTGATCGTGTCGACCTTGGAGAGGGGCTCGGCCACGGCGCGTGCGACCTCGGGCAGCGCACGGAAGTACATTTCCAACACGGCCGCCTGGTTCATCTTGGTCATGGCCTCGGCCTTCTTTTCGAGACCCTCGGCCTCGGCCGTCAGCTTCGCGCCGATCGCGGAGGCCTCGGCGCGGCCTCGAGCCTCAATACCCTGCGCCTCGGCGAGCATGGCCTGCTTGTCGGCGTCGGCCTTCTTGGTGCGCTCGAACGCCTCGGCCTCAGCCTGGCGCTGACGCGCGTACAGGGCCGCGTCTGCCTTCTTTTCGGCGGCGTAGCGGTCGGCGTCGGCCTTCGCGTTCACCTCGGCCTGCAGGGCCTGCTTGGTGACGACGACTTCCTTCTCCTTGATGACGGCCTGCTGCTCCTGCTTGACGATGTCGGCCTGCGCGGTCTCGCGCTCGATGTCGCGGCGCTGAATCTGGGACTGGATCTCGTAGGCGGCGTCGGCCTTTGCTTTCTCGGTGTCGGCCTCGACCTTCAGAGCGGCCTGGCGCTTGGCGAGGTCCGTCTGCTTCTGGGCGATCTCCAGCTGGGAGGCGACCTGGGCGTCGTTGGCTTCCTTCTGGGCGACGGCGGTCGCCTGCGCGACCTCCTTCTGCGCGTTCGCCTTCGCGATGGCCGCGGTCTTACGGATCTGCTCCGTGTTGTCGATACCGAGGTTATCGATAACGCCGTTCTGGTCGGTGACGTTCTGGATGTTGAACGCGACGATCTCGAGGCCCATCTCCTCCAGGTCCTGCTTCGCGTTCTCCTGAACGCGCTCGGAGAAGGCCGCACGGTCGGTGATGATGTCGGTCAGGCGCATCTGGCCGATGATCGCACGCAGGTGGCCTCGAGGGTGTCGCGCACCTCCTCGGAAATTTCGGAGGTCGTCTTGTACAGGAAGTTACGCGTCGCCGCGCGGAACAGCGTCGGGTCGTCGGTCGCGATGCGGACCTTGACGGCCGCGTCGACGCGCACGTTGATGTAGTCGTTGGTGGGGACGAAGTCCGTGGTCTGAGCGTCGACGGAAATCATCGAGGCGGTCATGGTGTCCACGCGCTCCAGCAGGGGGACCTTCCAGCCCGTCTTGCCGTGGAGGACGCGCTGGCCTCGGGGGCCGGAAATCACCTTAATTTCGCCTGGCGACGCGGAGACGAAGCTCGCCCACAGGAACAGGAGGATAAAGACAGTGGCAGCGACGGCGATGGCTGCGATGCTGAGGAGAGGCATGATAGCTGCTTTCACGTGAGGGATGCGGCCCCCTTGTCCGTAGAGCCGCGTAACCGGTCAGGATAGCAACGTATGACGCGTTTCTCAAACGTGTCCGCGTACGGATGTGAGAGGCTCTCTGCTGGGCTCAGCGATCCCCTCCACGCCTCTTGAAACCGGCCGATTGTGCGCCGTATGATGGGGCAACTGCGGAATGAACCGCAGCGAGGACCACCCAATGACGGGGATCGATCGTAGAAAGTCGGAGACACCATGAAAAAAGTGTTCATGAGCGTCCTCGCCGTCCTGTACGTGGTCGTCATGACCGGGTTCTTTTACATGCTGATGAGCGGCGGCCACCATGTTCTCCCTGAAAAGCCTGTTCTGTACCTCTACCCGCAGGACGAGCAGCGTCTGACGGTGTCGCTCGACCTCGAAGGCACCCTCGATACCGTCTACCCGACCCCGGATTCGGAGCGCGCAACCGAGCGGGGGACCCAGGCTTCGTGGACCGTGACGGCCGCGCCCGACGGAACGCTGACGGACCAGGCGGGGCGCACCTATCCCTCGCTGTTCTGGGATGGCGCGATGGACCTACCGGATCCCGACACGGGGTTTATCGTTGCGCGTGAGGACGCGGTGCCCTTCCTGGAGGATAAGCTCGCCCAGCTCGGGCTGACCGATCGAGAGGCCGCCGACTTCATTACCTATTGGGCTCCGCGGATGCGCGCCTACGAGTACACGTTCGTGTCCTTCGATGCGAGTGTCTACACGCAGCGCGCCTCCTACAGCTTCACGGACGAGGCCGGGGCGACGGTCACGCCGGATACGTTCATTCGGGTGTTCATGACGATCCGCGAGGCCGATGCGAATACCGTCGTCCAACCGCAGACTTTCGCGCCTCCGCCGGTGCGCACCGGCTTCACAGCCGTCGAGTGGGGCGGGGCACAGCGACACAAAATCTCGTAACTGACCGCGCGGGCGAGCGAAATAGCGACCCACGCGACACAATGGAACTATAGAGTGGTGAGACGACCTCACCACGGACAGGAAGGTAGCGACATGGCCCAGGAATGGACTCGCATTGAAGGCATGATCATCGGCCACGATCTGGATCCCAGCGTGGTTGCCGGCGAGCTGAAGGAGCGTTCGATCCTCGCCCAGCTCGAGTGGTTCCCCTCCTCGCCCCAGCTGCTTGGCCTGAACGTCGCCGTCGACAAGGAGCGCGTTGCGACCGTCCCCGCCGGCTCGACCGAGGTTGTTCCCGGCCCCACCCCCGCGGAACTGGCCGACGAGCTCGCCATTCTGTTCGACGCCGAGGTGCGTATCGGTAACGCGACGGCCGATCACCTGCCCGAGGGTGACTCGCCGCTCGGCAAGGTCTGGCCCTCCGATGAGGAGGAGGCCGCCGCCGTCGAACCTACCCCGACCCGCATTGTCGAGATTGGCCGCACCCCTGCCTCGTCCGTGCCGCTCCTCGCGGCCCTTGAGGGCGTGGATCTCGGTGACCTCGAGCTCGCCGATGATCACCGCGCACTTCTCGCTGAGCTGCCCGCCGAGAAGGAGGGCTGGAACTTCGGTGATCTGCCGCTCGTGACTCTCTCCGTGACGGACGGTGAATTCCAGGTCTTCCTGGTCACCGACGATCACCTCGAGCACATCATCTCCCACAACTGGGGCATGGATGCCGCGATCGTCCCCGGCGGACACGACCGCACCTCGGAACTGCCCGGCGAGGTCATTGATCTCGTGGGTGACCGTCTCGATCTGCTGGAGATTGCCGAGGCCGTCCCGGGCTCCGACGCCGACGCTCTGTGGGCCTCCGTGGCCACGACCGGCGAGGAATCGGTGTGGAAGGTTGTGCGCGCTCTCGGTCTGCCCGGCTCCGTCGCCGGCTTCCTCCTGGGCACCACTGACCTCGAGGACGTCGAGGGTGTCTCCGTGCACCTGGCTCGCGGTATCTCCAACGCGATTGGTCGCAGCGTCGACATCATGATGGGCCAGCCGCAGTCGGTTGTGAAGCCCCTGTGGAACTCCTACGAGTCCGTGGCCGTCGAGCGCCCGTGGATCATCCACGCGGCCGTCGCCGCCGAGGCCATCGTCGGCACCGGCATGCTTGTGGCCGCGGTGCGCGCCTCCTCGCCGCGTTCGGGTTGGATGCGCTTCGCGGGCATCGTGGGCGGCCTGATGGTCGTCGACTCGATCGCCGAGCTGTCCCTGGCCAAGCACGTCTCCAAGCGCTTCGCGCGCCGCGCGGGCGAGGCGTAAGAAGCCGTCCGCCGCATACGTATGAGGTAGCCGGGGTCGCGTGAGCGACCCCGGCTACTTTGTCTGTCGACGCTGGCGCGGGCACGGCCTGCGCACGTATTCGTAGGAAATCAGGTCGGTGGCGGTGCGGACGCAGGCCGCGCCCGCACCCGTCAGGCCTTCAGGGCCTCGGCGGGGAAGTCCTGCGGGCGATCCGTGAAGATGCCCGTGACGCCCCACGAGGCCAGCTCACGGGCCTGCTCGACGTCGTTGACGGTCCACACGTTGACCTCGAAACCTGCGTCACGCATCGCGCGCACGTCGGACTCGGTGAGGCCCTCAATGCCCGGATGAATCGCTGTCGCACCCAGGGCGGCCGCGCCCTCGCGCCACTCCTCGGAGGCGCGCTCGATCAGCCAGCCGAGCGCAACCGTCGGGCAGGCCTCGTGGAAGGAGACGAGGAGTTCGTGGTCGAAGGAAGAGACGATCAGTTGGGAGGGAACCTTGTCTCCGGCCAGCGTGACGGCCAGGGTCTCGATCAGGCGCTCGCGCAGGCGATCGCCGCCCGCACAGGGCTTGATCTCCAGGTTCGCGCCCATCTGCTGAGCGTGCGCGAACGCAAGGGCATCTGCGGCCTCGGGAATGCGCTCGAAGCGGTACGTGTCAGAGAACCAGCGGCCGGCGTCGAGTCGGCGGATGTCCGAGAACCCGAGCTGGTAGTACGAGCCGGACCCCGTCGTCGTGCGGTCCAGGGTGTCATCGTGAATGACGATCAGCGAGCCGTCGCCCGTGATGTCCACGTCGAACTCGAACCAGCGCGCGCCGACCTCCATGGCCTTGGCGAACGCAGCGATCGTGTTCTCGGGAGCCAG
>CAKMQM010000176.1:0-5510 GCA_927911615.1 uncultured Xylanimonas sp. | reverse complement strand
CAGCGACTTTGCGGCGCGCACGTTCCCGGATGCTTGCCCGGAGAACCTGCCCCAGGAAGCGATCGCGGAGCACATCGCCACGCAGCTGAGCGCTGACGTGTTTGACGCTCTCATTTCCGATCCTGAGCGTCATCGCCTGTTCGTCGCCGAGGTCTGGGGTGGCCTCGTCGGTTACGTGCTCACCCACGTCGGACCCGATGCGCTGCCGAGCGACATGGTGCGTCCCGGACGCGTGGAGGAAGGTAGTGCCTACCTGTCCAAGTGCTATGTTGACGACGCATGGCGGGGCAGCGGCGTTGCGGACGCGCTCATCGAGCGTGCCATCGCCGATGCGCGAGACTTGGGGCATGCCGCTGTTGTGCTCGGCACCAATCGAGGGAACAAGGAGGCGCAAGCCTTTTACAAGCGCCACGGCTTCCGTAAGCGCTCGACTCGAACCTTCGATGTGGGCGGCGTACGCAACTACGACGTTGTCATGGTGCGTGATCTCACCGCATAACACGGCCGCGGACTAGCCCTGGTGCGTCCCGCTGTGGGATAATAACCGGGATTGTGCGCGGTTCATCCTGCCGCAGGGGGACACCGAGGCGCACGATCACACGTCAAGTGAGCGGGTTCGACCCGCCCAACCAGGCGCTTCCGACCTGCGGCAGTTGCGTCAAGGAGAAGAAATGCAGAAGCTGGACGCCGTTGATGCGGCTTCGCTGCGCGATGACATCCCCTCGTTCCGAGCTGGCGACACCCTCAAGGTGCACGTCAAGGTCATCGAAGGCAACCGCTCTCGTATCCAGGTCTTCCAGGGTGTCGTGATCGCTCGTCGCGGTCACGGTGTGTCCTCCACGTTCACCATCCGCAAGGTTTCCTTCGGTGTGGGCGTCGAGCGTACCTTCCCGGTTCACGCCCCCACGATCGACCACATCGAGGTCGTCACCAAGGGCGACGTGCGTCGCGCTAAGCTCTACTACCTGCGTGAGCGTCACGGCAAGGCCGCGAAGATCAAGGAACACCGTTCCGGCAAGTCCGCCTGAGGCTTGCCAGGCATACGCCTTGGCATTTCTCACGGAAAGGCCCGACACCGCGCGCCGGTGTCGGGCCTCGCCGTATCCTGGGATGGTTGACGCAACGACAAGGAGATTGCATGACCCCGACAGCAGGACCGGCGCTCGGACCGCTGCATTCGCCTTCTCTACGGGATCGTGATCGCGCGGAGGCTCGCGCTCGTCGCAACCCGCTCGTGTGGCTGCGCGAGATCCTCATGATCATCGTCGTTGCCCTCGTGATTTCGTCGCTGCTGCGTGCCTTCATCGTCCAGGTGTTCTGGATTCCCTCACCGTCGATGCACAATACGCTGGTGGAGGATGACCGCATTGCCGTCTCGCGTATCGACGCGCTTCGTTCGAACGTGCACCGCGGGGATGTCGTTGTCTTCGATGACACGCTCGGCTGGCTGGGCTCGTCGCAGGCGACTTCTCCCTCAGTGCTGCGCCGTCTGGGGGAGTTCACCGGTTTCGTTCCGGGAGGCAGTGAGCAGACGCTCGTGAAGCGCGTCATCGGCGTCGGTGGGGATCGTGTGTCATGCACCAGTGCGAACGGCAAGGTGAGCGTCAACGGAGTTGAGCTTGACGAAACCTACGTGCCCGATGGGCAGGTGCCGTGTGGCGAGCGCACTTTTGATGTTGTCGTTCCCGAGGGACACCTGTGGGTGATGGGTGACAACCGTTCGAACTCGGCTGATTCCCGCTACCACATGGGCTCGGGACAGTCGCCCTATGTGCCCGTTTCCTCGGTCGTCGGTACCGTTCAGGCGGTCATCTGGCCCACGTCGCGTTGGACGACGGACATCGCGCACCACGAGGTGTTCGCGTCTGTCCCGGACGCCTCATGATGACCGCCTCGCGTGACCTCGAGGTCTCGCTCGCGCGTCGGTGGGGGATCGTTGCGGGGATGGATGAGGTGGGGCGCGGGGCTCTGGCCGGTCCGGTCGCCGTGGGCGTGGCGCTCATTGGCATTGATGCCCCACCGGTTCCTGAAGGCCTCACCGACTCGAAAGCGTTGACCGCTCGTCGGCGCGAGGCCCTCGTCGATCCCGTGCGGGAATGGGCTTTGGCTAGCGCAGTTGGCTACGCCTCCCCGCAGGAGATTGATGACTGGGGCATCATCGCCGCGCTTCGCCTCGCGGGTCGTCGAGCTCTGGTCGAGGTGGCCAGCCACGGCCTCGTTCCCGGTGGCGTGCTGCTGGACGGCTCCCACAATTGGCTCTCCGCACCCGACGATCTGTTCGGTGCCATCGATGGGCCTGAGGATCCTTTCGGCGTCGATCTGCCCGTCCAGATGCAGGTGAAGGCCGACGCGTCCTGCGCGGTCGTTGCCGCAGCGTCCGTTCTCGCGAAGGTTGAACGTGACCACCTCATGCAGGAGCTCGAGGATCCGGGCTACGGATGGGCATCGAACAAGGGCTACGGGTCGGCCGCCCACACTCGTGCGATCGTCGAGCTCGGTGTGTCGGATCAGCATCGTCGCTCGTGGAAGATGCCGACGCAGGCCACAAAGTAGGGCGCGCCGGGGTGGCGTGGCTCGGCTCGGCGCGCGGCCCGGCATGATGGTTGCGTGAGCGAAGAAATCGAAGGTTACGAAAACAATCTGGAGCTGGAACTCTTCAAGGAGTACCGCGACGTCATCGGGTTGTTCAAGTACGTCGTGGAAACCGAGAGGCGTTTCTATCTGTGCAACCACGTTGATGTGCAGGCGCGCCCGGTCGGCGGCGACGTCTTTTTCGAGCTGACGCTCAGCGACGCGTGGGTCTGGGACATCTACCGCTCGTCGCGCTTCGTGCGCTCGGTGCGCGTCATCACCTACAAGGACGTCAACGTCGAGGAGCTCTCCAAGCCGGAGCTCGACATCCCGTAATCTGTGATCGCCCGGTCATCGGTTATCCACAGGCCTTTTCGCGAAACGCTCCCTATCCACAGGGGGCGGTTTTCGCATTGTGTCACTGAGCGTCTCGGGCGCACTGTGGGTGCGGAGGTGATCCGTGATGGGATGCTCAATACGGCCCGATCGTCGGGCCATTGGCGCTGCGGGCGAATATACCGCTCGACTGGCGCTCGAAGAGGCAGGTCTACGCCTTCTTGACACCAACTGGCGTGATGGTCGCCGGGGCGAACTCGATATCATCGCGCGTGACGAGACCGATCCGTCGCGTTCGTGGACCGTGATCGTGGAGGTGCGCACCAGGGTTGGGCGCAGGAAGGGGAGTGCGCTTGCGTCGGTCGACCATCGTAAGGTGGCGCGGCTTCGAGCGCTGACGGGTGCGTGGTGCAGGGCCCACGGTCACCTTGCTTCGCGTGTGCGTATCGACGTCGTCGCCATCACCGTGGACGCGCGGACACTGGAATCCTGGCCGGGGTCCATGGACGAGGCCGTGGATCTTCGCGCTCTGGGGGCACAGGTTGTGTGGCTGCGGGGTGTGCAATGAGAGGACCGGGGCTTGCGCGCACGTATTCCATGAGCATCGTCGGCATCGAGGGACACCTTGTCGACGTGGAGACCTACGCGGGGTCGGGCCTCGTGGCGTTCACGCTCGTTGGCCTGCTCGACACCTCCGTGCGTGAGGCTCGTGATCGCGTGCGCGCTGCGTTCGAGTCGTGCGGCCTGGACGTCTTGGACCAACGCATCACCGTGAATCTGTCCCCTGCGGGCATTCCGAAGTCGGGTTCGGCTTTTGACCTCTCGATCGCGGCGTCCATCGCTCTGGCCACAGGCCTCGTTTCGCCGGTCGCTTTTGAGGACGCGGTCCTCGTCGGCGAGCTTGCATTGGACGGCAGTATCCAGCCGGTGCGCGGGGTGCTGCCGGCTGTCCTCGCGGCGCGTTCGCGGGGCGTGCGCCGGGTGGTCGTGCCGTCGGCATGCGCCCAGGAAGCGCGTCTGGTCAGCGGCATTGAGGTCCTGGACTTCGCGCATCTGGCTGACCTCATCGCGTGGGCCGGGGGAGATGCTGTGAAGGCTCCGTTCCACGGGCGGATGGGCATCCGTCGCGACGAGGAACGCGACGGTGATACGACCCTCGCAGACATGGCCGACGTGCGTGGTCAGCCTGAGGCAATTGCGGCGATGGAAGTTGCAGCCGCCGGTGGCACCACGTGTTTCTTCTGGGAGAGCCCGGATCCGCAAGACGATGCTCGCCTCCCGACTGCCGACGATACTTCCAGATCTCGACGCCGACACCGCTCTTGTCACCACCTCGTTGCATTCGGTGGCGGGCCTGTTGCCTTCCTCGATATCGCTGATGACGCGGCCTCCATTCCAAGCCCCACACCATTCGGTGACCATGCCGGCGCTGATCGGTGGCGGCACGCGCACGCTCGTCCCCGGGGCAGCGTCGCTGGCGCATGGAGGGATCCTCTTTCTCGACGAGGCCGCAGAGTTTGCGCCCTCGGTCCTTGACTCGCTGCGTGAACCCCTTGAATCGGGTGTCATCCATGTTCACCGCTCCGGCGTTCAGGCGCGTTATCCCGCCGCATTCCAACTGGTAATGGCGTCCAATCCCTGCCCGTGCGGCGGCGGATACGGAGGGCGTCGATGTACTTGTTCCTCGATGAATCGACGCAGGTATCTCGCGCGTTTGTCCGGGCCGTTGCTGGATCGGATGGACATCCGCATCGACGTGCATACCCCCAGTCGGGCGGACCTGGCGTCGACACAGACACGCGATTCCGCGTCGATACGTGGGCGTGTTATCGAGGCGCGCTCGAGGGCACGCATACGCCTGAAGGGCACACCATGGACCATGAACGCGCAGCTTCCAGGAGCGTGGCTGCGACACCACTCAGGCATCGATGCATCTCTCATTCATCAACTTGATCGGCTCGTCGATTCCGGTCACTCGTCCATGCGCGGAATCGACCGGATGCTACGCCTGGCATGGACGCTCGCCGATCTCGAGGCTGCGCCTCGGCCGACCTTTGACCACATTGTTGCAGCGCAGCAGCTGCGGAACGGAGCGGATCACTATGAATGACACAGAACTGTGGGAGGCGGCCTGGTGGTCTGCCGTCGCTGAGCCGGCTGATCCGTGCGCACGCATCCTTCGTCAGGCATTAGGGGATTCAGATGCACGCGCATGGCTGATCGGGAGCTGGTCGGCACCGCCGTTGGCGCTTGCTCGTCATTCGAGGATTGACTGGCACACGCAGTGGAATCGCTGGAGGCAACGCGCTCTCTCAGTGGATATCGACAGTGAGCTCAACCGCGTCGCTCGTGCGGGCGGCGGATTCATGACACCCGGCGATCCACGCTGGCCAGAGCACCTTGCGTGCCTGGGGGAGGAGGAGCCGATGGGATTGTGGTTCCTCGGCGACCTGCCCGAGGAGCCACGTGCGGATCGTCATCTGTCTATCGTGGGAGCTCGCGCTTCCACCGGTGCGGGAAACAGGTGTGCACGCAACATGGCGGCATTCGTCGCTGCGGCAGGCGTGACGGTGGTGTCTGGGGGAGCGATCGGCATTGACATT
>CAKMQM010000175.1:0-5742 GCA_927911615.1 uncultured Xylanimonas sp. | reverse complement strand
TCGCCGAGCGACGGTGCGTAGTGGCGGCGCAGGGTCATCGCGTCGAGGAGTGCCTGCGTCGGATGCTGGTGGTGCCGTCACCCGCGTTGAGGACCGGCAGATTCATCCAGCCGGCGTGCGCGAGACGGTGTGCGGCGCCCGACGAGGAGTGGCGCACGATGACCGCGTCCGCGCCCATGGCCTCCAGCGTGAGTGCGGTGTCCTTCAGGGACTCGCCCTTGGAAACCGAGGAGCCGCGGGACTGGAAGTTGATGACGTCGGCGCTCAGGCGCTTGGCGGCGGTCTCAAAGGAGATGCGGGTGCGCGTCGAATCCTCGAAAAAGAGGTTGACGACGGTCTTGCCCTGAAGCGTCGGAAGCTTCTTCACGCCATGGCGCTGAGTGGCGGCCATCTGCTCCGCCGTGTCGAGGATCAGAATCGCCTCCTCGCGCGTCAAATCACGGATCGAAATGAGATGGCTCAGGCTCATCGTCTACAGGCCTTTCCCCAGAAGGACGCCATCGCGCCCGTCTGTTTCGTCGAGCAGGATGGTGACGATTTCGTCGCGGGAGTCGGCAGGTTCTTGCCGACGTAGTCCGGGCGAATCGGAAGCTCGCGGTGGCCTCGGTCGACGAGGACTGCGAGCTGAACGGCCGCAGGGCGACCGATACGAGTAAGAGCATCGAGCGCAGCCTTGATGGTGCGACCGGTGTACAGCACGTCGTCAACGAGGACGACGGTCTTGCCGTTGATGCCAGTGCGAGGCACCAGGGTCTCTTTCGGAGCCCTCAGAGGCTGAGAGGCCAGGTCGTCTCGGTACATCGTGGTGTCGATAATCGCGAGCTCCGCGTAGGTGCCGGAGACTTCCCGAATCCGATTGACGAGGCGGCGTGCCAACGTAGCGCCACGAGTGGGAATACCGGCGATCACCAGATTATCGCTGCCGCCGTTTCGTTCGACGATCTCATAGGCGATACGGGTCAGGGAGCGTGCGACGTCGCCAACTCCCAATACTTCTTTGCCGCGCGATGCGCGATCTGCGTGCACTTCGGCCACGCTTGCTCCTTCCCCGCCTCACGGGACGGTCATTAAAGGATCTGTCGGGTTCCATCCTACGCCCCTCGTCAGGAGCCGGTGTGACGCCTCCACGTGTGAAACACCACGGGTGTTGCCAGAAGGCGATCGTGGTGAAGGCGTCGCGCAACATTGCGCGCGCGAAGAAAACAACGCGGTGCCCCGGAGCATGCACTGTTTCATACCCGGTTGGGGTATAAGTAATACCCCCTACCGGGTATTTCATCTTCGATGACAATACATAGTCCTGTTGGCGCTGCAATGAAAGGGGCAAACCCGGTAAAATTCGATGAGCGCCGACGGCGCCTCAGATACTTCACTAACGAAAGGCCACACCATGACGATCGAACAGCTGCCCCACCCCGAGCTCCGCGGTGGCGGCTGTGGCTGCGGCGAACACGACGTTGCTGAGCCGACCATTGATGCGACCGCTATCCCCCATCGTCTGCGCCATGCTGCTGTTCTCGGCGCCGCCCAGTCGATGAACGCCGGTGAGTCCTTCATCATTCGCGCTCCGCACCTGCCTCGTCCGCTGCTCGCGCAGATTGCACAGCTGCCCGGCGAGTGGACCTTCGAGGTCACCGTTGACGGTCCCGAGTTCTGGGACGTGCGAACGACTCGCCTGTCTCTGTGACGAAGCCTCATGACATGGTGAAGGCCGACTCTCATGCGAGAGTCGGCCTTCACCGTTAGTTATGAAGCGAGCGCTCAGTACTCCTCGAGGAGCTCGTCGAGCTCGTCTTCGACGCTGCCGCCATCCAGCGGCTTCGCGCCTGCCGGCAGTGAGCGCGCGGGCGCCTCCTGCGCGGGCAGCTCATCGGCGATGATGAGTCGGCCTCGTCGGAAACGTGCGCGTCCTCTTCCTCGGAGCTGCGACGCGACCATGCGGGGGACGCCAGATCCTTGCGGATTGCGTCGAGGACCGCGTTGACGAACGACGGCGACGTGTCGGTCGAGATCGATCGAACGATCGAAATGGCCTCGTCGATGACGATGATGGGCGACACCTCGTCGTTCTCGAGCATCTCCCACACCGCCACGCGCATGACCGCAAGGTCGACGGCGGCAATGCGATCCAGGCCGGGCACGCGAGCGTGCGCCGAGATCAACGAGTCGATGCGGCGCAGATTGTCCGCCACACCCGCGATGATCTGGATCGAGAACTCCGGGAGCGGAGTCTGAGCCGCGGTGATGACGCGGCGCTCGCGCAGGAGGTCGCGCAGCACGTCGGGGTTGGACCCCATGCCGCGCTGGTCGGCCTCGTAAACGACGTCGGCCGCGCGCTTGCGGGCCTTGGTGCGCGAGGTGAAGCGGTGCTGCTTCGACATTACTCGGTCACGCGACCCGAGTACGAGCCGTCGCGGGTGTCAACCTTGACGCGGGTGCCTTCCTCCATGAAGAGGGGAACCTGGATCTCGTAGCCGGTCTCGAGGGTCGCGGGCTTGGTGCCGGCGGAGGAACGGTCGCCCTGCAGGCCGGGTTCTGTGTGCGTGATCGTCAGAACGACGGTGGCGGGCAGCTCGACAAACAGGACGGTGCCGTCGTGCTGGGAGACGATAACGTTCTGGTTTCCACCATGAAGTTGCGGGCGTCGCCCACGGTCTCGGCGGGAACGTTGATCTGCTCGTAGGTGGACTGATCCATGAAGACGTAGTCGGTGCCGTCCTGGTACAGGTACGTCATGTCGCGACGGTCGACGGTCGCGGTCTCGATCTTCAGGCCCGCGTTGAAAGTCTTGTCGACGGTCTTGCCGGACAGGACGTTCTTGATCTTGGTGCGCACGAAGGCCGGGCCCTTGCCGGGCTTCACGTGCTGAAATTCGACAACCTGCCAGAGCTGGCCGTCGATGACCATAACGAGGCCGTTCTTCAGATCATTGGTCGTTGCCACAGGGGTACCTCACTTGAGAAGGAATCAGTAATCAGGGGTCAGTTTACACGCGCGTGCGACCAAATCCGCGACTTCTTGCGGGGTGAGGGCACTCGTATCCACTGTTGTATCGGCCACGGAGGCGTATGCCTCGCGCGCTTGTTTCATCAGCTGGGTCAGTACGGCACGGGGTGCACCGAGACCGACCGAGCGCGGAGCACCGAGACCTTCTCGGCGCGATACCGCGGAAAGGTCGGCGCCCAGTTCGATGACGAAAGCGCCGTTTTCACGTGCCCGCCTGATCGCCGAGGCCGTGGCTGGGTCGAGCGGCGCAGAGGCACCGAGCGTGACAATGCCCTCGTCAAGGCGAAGAAGCCGCTCGGCTTCTTCGCGCGCCGTGGCGGCCAGGCGCGGATCGCGTCCAACGACGAGGGTGCGCATCGGTGCGCCCAGGCGTTCCTCGACGGCTTCGTCGACTTCGTACAGTGGAAGTTCGTAGCGGCGAGAAAGCTCGCGCCCAACGGTTGTTTTGCCGCAGCCCGTGACTCCGATCAAGACGATGAGGCTCATGCGCGAATACCAATCTGCGATGCGGGGTACGCCAGCTCCTGCGGATCGACGGATACCGTCCCCGGGTTCGCGACACCATCAAGCAGGACGAAACGCAGGATTCCGCGCCGCACTTTCTTGTCGGAGAGCATGATGTGAGTGAGTTCGTCGAGAGTGCTTCCCTCGTAGTGCGTCGGCAGGCCGACGCGTGAGAAAAGCTGGTCGTGGCGAGCAACGTCGTCGGCGCTGAGCAGCCCCCTGGCTTGTGCCACACGCGCTGCAAAACAGCAGCCGACGGCCACCGCATCGCCGTGACGCCAGGTGTAGTCGTTCGCGCGCTCAATCGCGTGTGCAAGCGTGTGTCCGTAGTTGAGGATTTCGCGCAGGCCGCCCTCCGTCAAGTCGGCCGACACGACGCGGGCCTTCACGGCGATCGCGCGGGTGGTGATCTCCGCGAGCTGTGGGCTGTTCGATCGCAGAAGTTCGCTCGGTTCCGTCTCCTCCACGATGCGCAGGATCTCCGGGTCCGCGATGAAGCCGCACTTGATGACCTCGGCGGCGCCGGCTGCCAGATCGGGCGTCGGGAGGCTCTCGAGGAGATCTATGTCGGCGACCACGGAGATGGCCGGGTAGAACGAACCGACGAGGTTCTTGCCGACGGACGTGTTGATTCCCGTCTTACCGCCAACGGCTGCGTCAACCATGGCGAGCAGCGTCGTCGGAACGTTGATGAGAGTGATACCCCGTAGCCACGTGGCAGCAACGAAGCCTGCCATGTCGGTGGTTGCGCCCCCGCCCATGGCGATGATCGCGTCTTTACGTCCGAGCTGGAGCCGCCCGCACTCGTCCCACAGGGAGGCGACGACCTCGATGGACTTTCCGGCCTCGGCATCGGGATGATCGATAGTCGACGCGTCGATACCCTGCTCACGCAGGTACTGCGCCAGGGCCTCGGCACGGCTCGCGAGAGGCCGCGCGTGAATGATGAGCACCTTGGTTGCGGCCTCATCGAGGGCCTCACGAATCGGTTCGAAGCCAAGCCCGTGCCCGACCGTGATAGTCGAGGGGTGTTCTCCGGTGACGCGGATGATCGTGCTCATGAGTGCTCCAACTGCTGTGCAATGGCGGTGACGACGTCGTCGACGGGACCAGGCCCTGACTCGACGACGATGGTGGCGACAGAACGGTAGTGAGGCTCGCGCTCGGTGCGCAGGCGCGCAAGCGTCCCGGACGGATCCTCAGCCAGCAACGGCCGATGCGTCTTCGAGGCGGTGCGACGAACCAGCTCCTCGTGGGGAGCATCGATGTAGACGACCGTGTGCCCAGACAGGAGGTCCCGAACGGCGGGAGTGGCCGCCGCTCCCCCGCCCAGGGACACGACGGCCTCGTGCGTGAGGGCGTCGGCGACCGCTGCGGTCTCCATCAAACGAAAGACGGCTTCTCCATCGGAAGCAAAAATATCGGCAATCGGACGGCCCTCGCGCTCGACGATAAGGGCATCGGTATCGATGTGCGCAAGGCCGAGACGCTCGGCTAAAAGCCGTCCGACCTTGGACTTGCCCGCACCGGGCAAGCCCACGAGGACGACGGGCCCCGGAGCACTCATGCGCGCTCCCCCACCACCGCGAGGTAAGCCTCGAGATTCCTGCGCATCTCGCCAACCGATCGACCGCCTGCGTGATCCGACAGGGCGTCCGCGAGCACGAGGGCCACCTCGGCCTCGGCGATCACTGCGCCGGGCACGACCTGGCAGGTGTCAGAGCGCTGGTGCAAGCCCACAGCTTCCTCACCCGTTGCGAGGTCGACGCTGCGCAGGGCGCGGGGAACGGTCGAGATCGGCTTGAAAGCGGCGCGCGCGACGATCGGCGCGCCGTTGGAGGTACCCCCTTCGATACCTCCAGCGTGGTTGGAGGAGCGGGTGAGATGTCCATCCTTGCCCCGCACAATCTCGTCGTGGGCCGCGGAGCCGAGCAGTGCGGCCTGCGCGAAACCGTCTCCGATTTCAACGCCCTTGACCGACTGGATCGACATGAGGGCGGCCGCCAGGCGCGCATCGAGACGCTCACGAGCGGTCACGTGAGTGCCCAAGCCGACGGGAACGTCGTATGCGATCACTTCAGCGACACCGCCGATCGTGTCGCCCGCCTGCTTGGCAGCATCGACTGCTGCCTCGAAGCGGGCGTTGTCCTCCGGATCAAGCGTGCGCATCGAAGCCTCGCACAGCGCCGCTTCGTCCGCGGGAGTGGGAGTCGACGAGGCCGTGGCACGCTG
>CAKMQM010000174.1:0-3000 GCA_927911615.1 uncultured Xylanimonas sp. | reverse complement strand
CGCGCCGCTACAATGAAGAACACCCCCACAGTGCGCTGGGCTGGCTCTCACCCAACCAATACGCGCGCCAATGGGCACAACACCACCAATAACAACCAACAACCCTCAAAACACCCGGCCCACAAAACCAGACCAAGCCAGACAAGCTGCTTGCCTTCAAGGATGATCGGCAGGCTCTTATTGCGACGTTGCAGCATGTCTACGCCGAACTCGGTATGGACCTGCCGCCGCTTGACTCCGGCGGTATTCCGACGGATATTGATCCTTTCACGGTCTACGGCCTCTTCAATCGAGGCCTCACAGACAATAAGCGCCGGGCGGTTGCCCTCGGAATTGGTGGCGCTCTCGGCGTGCAGGCCCCTCTACATGATGATTTTGTCGGTGTCCCCGTCCTGCTCAACATCAACGCGACCTTCTACGACCAGGCGCGTCGGGACGATGGGGATATCGACAGGCTGTGGGACTTGTTTGCCGTTGCGCTGGCCTACGCGGATCAGTCGACTGAACAGACAGAAGCAGTGTTCCGTCACGCCTACGATGCAGTCCTCCAACAGCGCCATGCCAGCTGGAACGTCACGATGGGACTCTTCTGGATTCGCCCATACGCCTACGTCAACCTGAGCTCGCGAGACCGATGGTTCCTCGCGCTGCCCGACCGGATGCCTTCATCGGTTCGTTCTGTGCTGGCGTCGTTGAAGAAAGTTCCCGAATCCACTGAATATCTGGGGATTCGCGACAGCATTCTGTCGGTGTTGAAATCCGGAACCTACGAGTACTTCTCCTTCCCCGAGCTTTCGGCATACGCGTGGCGCGTTTCCGAAGAGGTCAACCGTGAGAACAAAGAGGCTGACAAAGAAAAGGAAGAAGTTACCCAGGCGGCTGCCCTGGGGGGACGCTGACGTGGAGACCGTGCGCTATTGGCTCTCACCGCCCCGGCGCGCCTGCATGTGGGACGAGTTCTACTCGCGCGGAATCATGGGACTGGCATGGGGCGAGATTGGGGATCTGACTGCCTACGCACATAAGGAAGACCTGAAAGCGCAGATGCTCCAGACCTATCCCGAAAACGGTACCCAGAAGAACGACATTCACGCCCTGTGGCAGTTTGCGAACGAGATGAAGCCGGGCGATGTCGTTTTCGTGAAGAAGGGGCGTTCAGAGATTCTCGGGCGAGGAATTGTTACGGGTGACTACGTCTTTGATCCGGAGGGCGGCCACTACCCGAACTGTCGGGAGGTCCGCTGGATGTCCGTAGGAAACTGGCCAATCGACGAACGACTGGCCATGAAGACCCTCACCGAGATCACCGACTACCCTGAACTCCTTTCTCGCATTGAGACGTTCTTCGAGGATAGCGACGACGACGTTGAGAGTGAGGAACCACTTGTAATCTTCCCGGAGTACTCCGCCCGGCAATTCCTCGATGAGGTCTACATGGGCGAGGAACGCTACGACGCGATCGTGGGGCTGCTGCGCACGAAGAAGAACATCATCATTCAGGGAGCACCTGGCGTAGGAAAGACCTACGCCGCCAAGCGCCTCGCCTACTCGATGATGGGGGTTAAGGACACCTCACGGGTCATGCTGGTCCAATTCCACCAGAGCTACTCCTACGAGGACTTCATCGAGGGGTACCGGCCCTCTGGCACGGGATTTGAGCTTGTCAAGGGTGTCTTCTACTCCTTCTGCAAGAAGGCCGCCGATGACGAGGAGAACGCATATTTCTTCATCATCGACGAGATCAACCGCGGCAACCTCTCCAAGATCTTTGGCGAGCTGTTCATGCTCATCGAGAGCGATAAGCGAGGATACAAACTCCAGCTCCTCTACTCCCGCGAACTGTTCAGCGTTCCCGCTAACGTCCACATCATCGGCATGATGAACACGGCGGACCGCAGCCTCGCGATGCTCGACTACGCGCTGCGACGCCGCTTCGCCTTCGTGGAACTCCGTCCCGCCTTCGACTCCGACGGCTTCCACGACTACTGCGCCGGCCTCGGCAATCCAAGTTTCGAGGCCTGGTGCGCGAGGTTGAATCCCTCAACCGTGCGATCGCCGATGATGAGTCTCTCGGCGAGGGCTTCTGCATTGGACACAGCTACTTCTGCAACATGGAAGCCGACTCCTGTACGGATGCGGCCCTGGCCTCGATCGTGGACTACGAGCTCATCCCGATGCTCAAGGAATACTGGTTCGACGAGCCTGGTAAGGTCCGCGAGTGGACCGACAGGCTGCGCAGGTCGCTGCGGTGATTCGCGTCCGCAACGTCTTCCACATGCTTGCCTACGCCTTCTCGGCGCTACGCGAGCAGGGTTACCGCGCCGTGGCCACGGAGGACTTCGACAACGCCGCCGAGCTGTGCGCCGCCATCCTCGAGCGGGGCGTGTCCCTGCAACTCAAACGTGGCCTCGGGCAGGAGTACGTGAGCCGAACCGAGGCGCGCTCCTCCCTGCGCGGCAAAATCGAGGTCACCGAATCCGTGAAATCGCAGGCGATTCTGCGCCGCCAGCTGGTGTGCTCCTACGACGAGTTCAGCGTCGACACGACGATGAACCGGGTCATCAAGGCGACGGTCGCGCTGCTCGTACGCTCGGACATCTCACGGGCACGCAAGAAGAGCCTGAAGAAGCTCATGGTCTTCTTCGCGGACGTGCGCGACATCGACCTGCACACGGTCGACTGGAACATGCAATACGACCGCAACAACCGCACCTACCGCATGCTGATGGCCGTATGCTGGCTCGTCGCCAAAGGGCTGCTTCAAACCCAGAGCGACGGCAGCGTGCGCATGATGGATTTCTTCGATGAGCAGCGCATGAGCCGCCTGTACGAGAAGTTCATCCTTGAGTACTATCGCCGGGAGCATCCCCGTTTGAACGCCAGCGCCTCGTTCATCGACTGGCGCTGGACGACGGGGTTTCGGACGGCTTGCCCGCCATGCGCAGCGACATCACCCTGAGCGCTCGCGGACGCGTGCTCATCATTGACGCGAAGTACTAC
>CAKMQM010000173.1:0-9194 GCA_927911615.1 uncultured Xylanimonas sp. | reverse complement strand
GACAGCGGCGCTCGCCTCGCAGTAATTCGCCGGGCACGCACGAGGCCGTGGCCGACGATACCCATCGGGGGGAGTGCGAGCCGGCCACGGCCTCGTTCGTGGGCGTCTCGGTCGTGCGTGCGTCAGTCCTGCACGGGGCCGCCGTAGATCTCATCGATGACGGGCGCGAGGCGCGCGTGGCCTCCAGACGCTTGACCTTCAGCGAGGGCGTGAGCAGGCCGTTCGCCTCCGTGAAGTCGGTGGTGAGGACCTTGATCTTGCGGATTGACTCGGCGCGCGAGACGTGCGCGTTCGCCGAGGCCACCGCCTTCTCCAGGGAGGCCAGGACCTCGACGTTCGTGGCCGCCTCGGCCACGCTCATTGGCGGCAGCGAGTGGGCGGCGAGCCAATCTGGCAGCATCTCCGCGTCCAGCGTGATGAGCGCGGCGATGAAGGGCCGCTGGTCGCCACGACCAGGACCTGGGAGATGAGCGGGTGGGAGCGCATCGGATTCTCGAGGGCGGCCGGGGCGACGTTCTTGCCGCCCGCCGTCACGATGATCTCCTTCGCGCGGCCCGTGATGGACACGTAGCCGTCGCGGTCCAGGGACCCCAGGTCGCCCGTGCGGAACCAGCCGTCTTCGGTGAAGCAGGCAGCCGTGGCGCCTGGGTCGTTGTGGTAGCGCTGGAAGACGCTCGAGCCCTTGAGGAGGATCTCGCCCTCGTCGCTGATCTTGAAGGACATGGGCGGCAGGGCCGGGCCCACGGTGCCGATCTTGGACAGGCGGGGCGTGTTGACGGAGACCGGGCCGACCGTCTCGGTCAGGCCGTAGCCCTCCAGGACGGGGATGCCGACGCCGCGGTAGAAGTGCGCGAGCCAGGGGGCCAGGGGTGCGCCGCCCGACACGATGTAGTCTGCGTTGCCGCCCACCAGGCGGATGATCTGCTGGTAGACGAGCTTGTCCGCCAGTGCGTGCTGGGCCTTGAGTGACGCCGACGGGCCTTCCTCGGTGTCGAGGGCCTGGGAGTAGGCGATCGCGACCTTGGCCGCCCAGCGGAAGATCTTGCGCTTGGGGCCACTTGCCTTCGTGTCCGCCGAGTTGTAGATCTTCTCCAGGCGCGCGGGACCACCAGGAGGTAGCTCGGCTTGAAGGACGCCAGGTCATTGAGCAGGTTCTTGATGTTGGAGGCGTGGCCGAGGACGCCGTTGCCGCTGATCTGGAAGACCTGCAGGAAGCGCGCGAACACGTGGGCGAGGGGCAGGAAGAGGAGCAGTCGCGAGTCCTTGCCCGCCGCGATCTCAGGCATCCACGAGTGGGCGTTCAGGCACAGGTTCGTGAAGTTTTCGTGGCTCAGGACCGTGCCTTTGGGTGTGCCCGTCGTGCCTGACGTGTAGACGATGGTGGCGATGTCGTCCTTCGTGAGGGCTTCGGAGCGGGCGAGGACGCGCTCGCGCGGGGTGGCCGAGCCCTCCGCGATGAGGGTTTCGATGGCCTCCCGAATCCAGGGAGAGGACGTGCGTGTTGTCGCGGTTTTCTCGTTCGGCGGCGGCGCGCACGATCTCCGCCATGGACACGGTTTCGGTGATGATGAGGGTGACGTCTGCGTCGACGAGGACGTGGGCGACCTGGTCGATGGAGCTGGTCTCGTAGATGGGCACGGGGACGAGGCCGGCCGCCCAGCACGCGAAGTCGAGGAGCGTCCACTCGTAGCGGGTGCGGCTCATAATCGCGACCCGGTCGCCGGGCTCGAGGCCCCGCGCGATGAGGCCGGCGGCGAGCGCGTGGACCTCGTCGTAGAACTCGCGCGCCGTGATGGAACGCCACGTGTCACCGATGCCGATCTTGCGCAGGATCAGCGGGCGGGTCGCGCCGCGCTGCACGCGTTCCTTGAGCAGGTGGGGGATCGTTGTGTGCTCATCGATGCGCACCAGGACGGGAGCGTGCCACTCGAGTGCTTCGGTCGTGGGGGTGGCTTCCTGAGAGTCGGCAGCTGCGTCTGTCGTGACTTCCGTGGTCGTCTGCGCCTGCGTCGTCTCGTCGTCGTTGGACGAGGCCGGGGTTTCCTTCTCGGTCATGCGTGCTCCCTGGTCGCTGGGCGGTGTGTGCCGCGGGACGGGGCCAGCGGCGCAGCTGTTGCTTCCCCTATCCTACGCGCCCGTAGGGTGGGGGAGAGGCGCCGTCTTTAGGGGTGGCTGCCTGTGTTCCCTGTGGCCGGGCGTAGCAGACCTGCGTCGGTACTAGTCGAGGCCAAGCTCGGCCTTCACCTCGTCGAGCGTATAGACATCGTCCGGGTGCTGCTCGTAGTCTCGAACGGCCTGTTTGAGCTGCTCGTTGAGCTGCTCGAATGGATGTCCGGGTGTGGGGTTGTCGGCGTAGCGCTTAAGCTCTTCGAGGAACGAATCGGCGAGCTGGCCGGCGTCTACCGCGCGCTCGCGGACGGTGGGCGGCTGCGCGCCGGATGCGACGGCCTCAGCGGCTGCGAGTTCATGCTCCTTGGGGCGCCAGAACGAGGTGACGTCCTGCTTCTCTGCGAGCTGGTGCTGAATGAAGGCGTCGAGGAGTTCGTAGTCGAAGGGCTTGTCCCAGGGCTGGCGCGCGAACATCTTTCCGAAGTCCGTGCCTCGCTCGCGCATGACCGGTTCGAAGCGAATCATAGTGGCGCGCTCGGGTGCCATTGCCATGTGCTTCGACGCTGCTGAGAACCCGATGATGTATGTCCCGTGGTGGGTGAACATTGGCTGGTTCCACGCGATGCGCAGCTCCAGCTCCGGGTAGGTGAGCCCCACCCACACCAGCACGTCGACCATCCGCGCCCGATTGTCGTCGTCGGGGATGGTCGCCAGGAACTCGTCAAGCGTTGAAATGGCCATGCAGTCACCCTAACAACGCCCATGCACATCTGCGGTTCATGTGAGGAACCCTAGAAGCACCAATCGCCTCATTCGTAAACAGGGGGGCCGCCCGTGGTCTCCCACGGGCGGCCCCCCAGCAGCCTAACGATCAGCCCTTGCGCTTCGCAGGAGCCTCGCCCAGCTCGAAGGACTCGACGACGGCCTCGGTGGCCTCAGCGTCGTCGGAGGCAGCCACGGTTAGGGCGCCCACGGCCTTCGACGCGGCCTCCAGGTCACCCTTCACGGACTCCAGGGCCTCCACCTGAGCCTGCGGGGCGAGCACGGTCACCGCCAGGAACGGCGTACGCGGCGACACCTTCGCCTCAGACTTCACGCGACGCAGCGCGATCAGAGCAGAGGACGCGGCCTCGAGCACCGAGGGATCGCCCTCGACGCCAGCCAGGTCAGCGACCACCGGCCACGGGGCGGTGTGCACGGAGCCCTCGCGGTACCAGCTCCACACCTCTTCCGTCACGTACGGCAGGTAGGGGGCCAGCAGACGCACGACGTTGTCGATGACGATTGCCAGAGCCGCACGGGCGGACGCGGCCGAGGCCTCGTCCCACGCGCCATCACGGTTGTAGGCGCGCTCCTTGACCAGCTCCAGGTAGTCGTCGCAGAACGTCCAGAAGAACGACTCCGTGACCTCGAGCGCGCGAGAGTGCTCGTAGGACGCCAGAGCAGCCGAGGCCTCGTCGATGACGGAGGCCAGCGCCGCCAGCACCGAACGATCCAGCGGCACCGTCACCAGCGCCGGATCCAGATCAATCGCAGCACCCTCGCCGCCCATCGTGAGGGCAAACTTCGACGCGTTCAGCACCTTGATCGCCAGGCGGCGACCAATCTTCATCTGCTGCTCGTCGAACGCCGTCATCCAGGCCCAGGCGAGCCGACGCCGCCCAGTAACGCACGGCATCCGAACCGTACTTCTCCAGGATGCCCATGGGGGTCACGACGTTGCCCTTGGACTTCGACATCTTCTTGTGGTCTGAATCCAGGATCCAGCCCGACAGGCCCGCGTGCTTCCACGGCAGCGCGCCGAACTCCAGGTCCGCGCGCACGACAGTGGAGAACAGCCACGTACGAATGATGTCCTGGCCCTGCGGGCGCAGATCCATCGGGTACGTACGAGCGAACAGGTCCTCGTCATCCAGCCAGCCACACGCCAGCTGCGGGGACAGCGAGGACGTCGCCCACGTGTCCATGATGTCCAGCTCGCCCACGAAGCCGCCGGCCACGCCGCGCTGATCCTCCGTGTAGCCCTCCGGCACGTCGTCGACGGATCAACCGGCAGAGCAGCCTCAGAGGGGGTGATGATGTCGTCGTAGTTGACCTGGCCGTCCGCGTCCACGCGGTACCACAGAGGGAACGGCACGCCGAAGAAGCGCTGACGGGAGACCAGCCAGTCGCCCTTCAGGCCCTTCACCCAGTTCTCGTAGCGAACGCGCATGAAGTCGGGGTGGAACTCCAGCTCGCGGCCGCGGCCGATGAGCTCCTCGTTCAGATCCTTGCCTGAGGCCGGGTTCGTCCACGCGCGGCCACCGTTACGGATGTACCACTGACGCGAGGTGACGATCTCGAGGGGCTTGTCGCCCTTCTCGAAGAAGTTGGTCTGACGCATCGTCTTGGTTGGCTCGCCCTTCAGCTCGCCCGACTCGCGCAGGGCGGCCACCACGGCCTCGCGCGCGGAGAACGTCGTCTTGCCGGTGATCTCCTCGAATGCCGCGCGGCCCGCGTCGGTCGTGATCCACTCGGGGGTCTCGGTGATGATGCGGCCGTCCTTGCGCAGGATCGCGCGCAGCGGCAGCTCCAGGTCACGCCACCAGTCGATGTCGGTCGTGTCGCCGAAGGTGCAGCACATGGCGATGCCCGCGCCCTTGTCCATCTCCGCCTCGGGGTGGGCCAGGATCGGAACCTCGACGCCGTACACGGGGGAGGCGACCGTCGTGCCGAACAGCGGCTTGTAGCGCTCGTCGTCCGGGTGGGCGATCAGGGCGACGCAGGCGGCCAGCAGCTCGGGACGCGTCGTCTCGATGCACACGTCCACGCCGTCCTCGACGGGTGCGCCGGCGGCGGCAGCCTTCGCGGCGGCCTCGGCGTCGGTGATGTGGAAGGCCAGGCGGTGGTAGAAGCCCGGGTACTCGCGGCTCTCCAGCTCAGCCTGGGCGACCGCCGTCTGGAAGGTGACGTCCCACAGGCCCGGGGCTCGGCCTGGTAGGCCTCGCCGCGCGCCAGGTTGCGCAGGAACGCAGCCTGAGCGACCTTGCGCGCACGCGCACCGATCGTCTGGTAGTTCTGCTTCCAGTCCACGCTCAGGCCCAGGTAGCGCCACAGCGCCTCGAACTGAGCCTCATCCTCCTGGGTGAGGCGCTCGCACAGCTCCACGAAGTTCTTACGGGAAATCGGCTTCTGGTCGCGAGCCTTGATCGACTTGCCGTCGCCGCCCACGTGCGGGGGCTCGAAGTCGGGGTCGTAGGGCAGGGTCGCGTCCACGCGCACGCCGAAGTAGTTCTGCACGCGGCGCTCGGTCGGCAGGCCGTTGTCGTCCCAACCCATCGGGTAGAACACGGACTTGCCGGTCATGCGCTGGTAGCGGGCCACGACGTCGGTGTGCGTGTAGGAGAAAACATGGCCGATGTGCAGGGAGCCGGATACCGTCGGCGGGGGAGTGTCGATCGAGTACACCTGCTCGCGCGTCGCGCTGCGGTCAAAAGCGTAGGTGCCCTGGCTTTCCCAGGCCTCACCCCACTTGGCTTCGAGGCCTTCGGGGGCGGCGCGGTCGGGCACGCGAGGCGCCTGCGCACGGGTGTTCATGGCCATAATTGAGTTGTCTCCATCCGAGTCGTGGACTGTTTGCCCCACTAGCCTACGTTTCCCCAGGCATTTCGGTCCAATGCTGGGCCTTGTAGCGCCCGGCGGGTTGCTCACACGCGCCGTTACAAACGTTCCCCTCGTGGCGTCCTCGGGTGAAGTGAAGCGCGTGGGGATACCGTGGTGTCAGGCAGGGGAGCCGGGCCGAGGCCCCGCGCGGAAGGGGAGAACATGAGCGCGCAATCGCTGGGCGAGCAGACCATCGACCTGTTGGGGCGCCTGGTGCGCCTGGGCTGCGTCAACGACTTGACCGCCGATTCGGGCGGAGAGGAGCGCGCCGCCGACCTCCTCGAGGACTTCTTCGCGGGCCTGCCCGTGTCCATCGAGCGCATCACCCCGCACCCGGGTCGCACCTCCCTCGTGGTCACAGTCGAGGGCGCGGATCCGCGCAGCGCCGGCACGCCGCTGACCCTCCTCGGGCACACGGACGTCGTGCCCGTCGACGAGGCCAAGTGGACGCGCGATCCTTTCGGCGCACAGATCGAGGACGACGTCATGTGGGGGCGCGGTACGGTCGACATGCTCCACCTGACCGCCGCGATGGCCGTCGTGACTCGCGAGGTCGCCCGCCGCGCCCAGGATGGCAATCCTCCGGCGCGCTCCCTGGTGTTTGTGGCCGCCGCTGACGAGGAAGCCCGAGGCGGGCTCGGCGTCCCGTGGATCGGCGAGCACCGGGCGGACGCCCTCCCGTGGGACGCTGCCCTGTCTGAAATGGGAGGCGCGCACATTCGCGGGCGCCGCGGAGGCGACAGCGTCGTCGTGGTCGTCGGCGAAAAAGGGTGCCGCTCAGCGCCGCCTACACATTCGGGGCGATGCCGGCCACGGCTCGGTTCCGCTGGGTCGCACGAGCGCCGTCGAGCGCCTCGCTCAGGTGAGCGCGGCGCTGTCCTCGGCCCGCTGGCCCACCGCCTCGGACGAGGTCTGGGCGGGCTTCGTGCGCGCCTTCGAGTTCGACGAAACGACCGAAACCAGTCTCATCAACGGCACCTACGAGGGCGACTACTCCGAGTTCGCCGACCTGGCGGCATTCGCCCATGCGATCTCCCACGTGACCGTCGCCCAGACGGTCGCCCGCTCGGGCGGACCCATCAACGTCATGCCCTCCCACGCCATCCTCGAGCTGGACATCCGCACGCTGCCCGGCCTCGACGACGATGACGTGGACGCCGCCATCATCGCGGCCCTTGGCGACCTCGCCGAGCACGTGACCATCGAGCGCCTCCTGAGCGAGGCAGCCACGGCCTCGTCGATCGACACCGACCTGTACCGGACTATCGAAGCGGCTCTGGTCAAGCGCTACCCGGGCGCGAGCGTCATCCCTGTCCTCATGCCCGGAGGGACCGACCTGCGCGTGGCCCGCAGGCGCGGCGGCGTCGGATACGGATTCGGCGCCTACGACTCCGGCGCGAGCCTGGGACAGGTCTATTCCCAGCTGCACGCACACGACGAACACATCGCCCTCGCGGACGTGCGAGCGACCGCCGAGGTTCTCCACGAGGTCGCGACCAGCTACCTGACACATGCGACACATAATCAACCGGTGTTACAAATGACCGCCTGACGAGGATCCTTCTCCCGCTGTTTCTCCTGTGCATACCGTAGATGTCGGCACTACCGCCACCACCGAACACAAGGAGACACCGATGCACATCGCACGCATCCCACGAACAGCAGCCACCCTCGCCTCCGTCGCTGCCATGATGTGTGCGACCCTTGCGGCCTGTGCCCCATCCGGCGGTGGCGCGGCTCAGTCGGCCTCCCGGGAGGGGACCATCGCGGTGGGCCTGCCGGGCTCCCTGTCCACGCTGGACACCGCCCACGAAACCGGCATCATCAACTACTACGTCGCGCAGGTTGTCTCCGAAGGCCTTCTCGCCGTGGGCAAGGACGGTCAGCTGATCCCCGCGATTGCATCCGCCTATCACACCGACGACGCCCAGACCTGGGTTTTCGACATCAGGCCCGACGCCCTGTTCCAGGACGGGAACCCCGTCACCATCGACGACGTACTCTTCTCGATCGACATCGCCAAGGACCCCGACAAGTCCCCGTCGTCCGCAGTTTATTGGCCCGCCGGCGTCCAGGCCGAGCAAAGCGGCGACAACCAGATCACGATCACTCTGCCCGCACCCGCCGTTAACTTCGGGTGGACGGTCACCGCGAATGGTGGACTGTGGATCACCGAAAAGTCCTTCTACGAGGCCGCCGCCTCCTACGGCTCCTCGGCCGATCTCATCATGGGCACAGGCCCCTACAAGGCGGTGTCCTTCCAGCCCGACTCTAAGGCCGTCTTCGAAAAGAGCGGCACCTGGTGGGGAGGGGACACGCCCGCCCAGACCATCGAATTCGACTTCTTCTCGGATGAGAACGCGCGCTTCCTCGCGCAAAAGAACGGAACGATCGACATCGCCACCCAGCTGCCCATCGACCAGGTGTCGCAGTTCCAAGGGATTAATGGCGTGAGTGTCCTGACGGAGTCGGATCGCTCCTACGTGGGTCTCACCTTCGATCAAAACGTCGAGCCCTTCGATGACATCCACGTGCGCAAGGCCGTTGCCCACGCGGTCGACCGCTCCACCATCGTCTCCTCGATCCTCAAGGGACAGGCGACGGTTGCGACGGGCATCGAACCGCCGGACCAGCTGGGCAGCGAGATCGGCGAGCAGGCCGCAGCGGACGCTCAGGCGGGCCTGCCCATCGACTCCTTTGATCTCGACGCCGCGCGAGTAGAACTCGCCCAGTCCAAGGTGCCAGGCGGCTTTGATGCCGAGCTGACTTACCCCTCGTCGATCCCGGACCTGGGATCCGCCGCCCTCGCGATCGCCGACAATCTCAAGCAGATCGGCATCAACCTCACCGTCACCTCCAAGCCCATCGAAGAGTGGATCTCTGAGGTCGGCAGCGGCACCTACGGCCTGTCCTACATGAGCTACACCTCGACGACCGGCGACCCGGGAGAGGTGGCCGGGTGGCTGCTCGGCCCCGACAACCCCGCACGCTACGAGAACGCCCAGGTCCAGGGGTTGATCGCCTCCCAGGCGACCCAGACCGACCCGAGCAAGCGCGTGGCCGACATCGTCGAGGCGGAGCGCATTGCTCAGGAGAACACGATCTACTCGCCGCTGTGGTGGGGTAAGACATCGACAGCCTTCTCCTCGCGCGTCACCCCGACGGAGTACACGCCATACTTCTTCATGACCCCGTGGGCCTCCTCCCTGGAGCTGGCCAAGTAAATGCTGCGCTACATCCTCCGCCGCCTCGCCGGCGCGGCAGTGGTGCTCACCCTCCTGTCCTTCCTCGTCTTCTCTCTCCTGTACCTGGTACCCGGAGATCCCGTGAAGATTCTGGTTGGCACGAGGCGCCTGACCCCCGAGGTGCGCCAGGCCGTGACCGCGCGTTACGGCCTGGACGAACCCCTCGTCGTACGCTACTGGCACTGGCTGACCCGCGCC
>CAKMQM010000172.1:0-3825 GCA_927911615.1 uncultured Xylanimonas sp. | reverse complement strand
GTGGCGCAGCGCCGAGCGGCGCAGGGGGCTGCCGTCCGCGGCGCGCCACGGCCCGTCGATGTCGTTGGTCGGGTCCTGAAGCGGGGCGAGGCCCGCTTGGGCGCACGCCTGCTCCGTGTCCTTTCGCCGCAGCCCGAGGAGGGGGCGCAGCCACGTCACCCCATCATCGTCGCGCGAGACGGGAGCGATGGCCCGCAGGGACGAGGGGCCGGAGCCGCGCGCGAGGCGCAGGAGGACCGTCTCAGCCTGGTCGTCCATCGTGTGGCCGAGGAGGATCGGGGCACCCTCACGCCGGGCGACCGCTCGCAGGGCGGCTCGGCGGGCGTCACGGGCTGACCCTTCGGGCCCTCCCGGGCCCTCCACCGACACGGTCTCAACAACGGCACGCGCCCCCAGTGATTCCGCTCGATCAGCGACGCGGCGAGCCTCCTCGCCGCTGCCCGCGCGCAGCCCGTGGTCGACGGTCACCGTCACAACCGGGATTCCCGCGCGCGCCGCCACGTCAATCGTCGTCAGCGCCAGCGCCAGCGAATCCGCGCCCCCCCGACAGGCCGACGACGAGAGCGGGAGGGGCCCCGGCCTCGTCGATGAAGGAGGTCAGAGAAGCGCGCACCGCCAGGGAGCAGGCGCGCAGGGGGCCGCGCGGGTTCGCACCCACGAGGCGGGATGCGTCAGCGCACACGCGCCAGCCACGCTGCCGGCTCCGCGTACTCGCGGGCGCTCGGCAGGGCCTCGACACCGGACAGAAGCTGCGCGATCGCACCCTCGCGCACGACGGTGCGCGCGAATCCTTCGGTCTGCGCCTGCAGGGCCTCGACCCCGACCAGGGGCATTCCGGCGGCCGCGCACGCGCGCACCAGGCCGACGCCCCCGGCGTGCGCGCGGTGGGTGCGCAGCCACTGGATCGAGGGCAGGTCGCGGGGCGTGAGGACCTCCATCTCCGCGGTGGGCAGGGCGTCCAGGAGCAGGACGATGCGCACGAGTTCGTCGCTGCGTTCGGGCAGCGAGCGCATCAGGTCAGCGATGTAGGGGACGAGGTGGGGGGCGTGGGTGAGATGGACGCCGCGCAGTCCCGTGCACAGGGAGACCCATCGGCACCAGTCCGTCTGGTCCAGGGCGTAGCGCTGCGCGTCGGCGAGCACGTTGGGGGCCACAAGGATCCGGCGGCCGGAGCGCACGTCCCAGATGCCCGTCGCGTCCTTGGCGAGGGCGCGCAGGATGACGGCCTCGGCGGCCAAGACCTTGGGCGTGCGCGCGTCCTCGAAGCTCTCCAGGAGCGATCCGACCGAACGGATCAGGCCGCGGCGGTCGACGACGAGGGTCGGGGAGCCGACCACCTTCTCGGAGGCCTCGGGCAGGGTGGACAGCTCGGCGAGCCGACGATCCGACCAGGCGACCGAGCGGCGCAGGCGCGCCACGACGGCGGAAGCACCCACGCGAGAGGCCGAGGGCCCCGCGTAGGACAACGAAGCGAGAACTCCCGCGACGTTGCGCGGGCCAAACGGCATATCCATGGCCTCAGTCTAGCCCGGCGAGGCCCTCCTCGAAGGCGTCGAGGTGGCCGCGCGTGGCGTAGGCGCCCTCGGTGACGTTGTCGTGGCCGATCGACACGAGGAGGACGCGCCCGCTCTTCGTCATGACGGACCCGGACAGGGAGGTGACCTCCTGGAGGGCGCCGTCTTCGCCTGCACGTTTCCGGCCGCGGGCTCCTCGGTCATGCGCTTGGAGAGCGTGCCCACCAGGCCCGCCCACGGCAGGAGGCGCATCGTGTTCGCCTCGGTGCCCGTGCCCTCGTACGAGGCCTTGAGGACGCCGACGAGAGTGTTTGCGCTGATCTTGTCGTTGCTGGACAGACCCGAGCAGTCCTCGAGGGTCAGGCCCTCCGTGGGCACACCGGCCTCGGTCAGGGTCTTGCGCACCGTCTCGGTCGCGCCCTCGTAGGTCGAGGGGGCTCCCGCCGCGCGCGCAGCGAAACGGCAGTACTGGTCGGCGAGGGTGTTATCCGAGTGGGCGAGCATCCAGCGCAGCTGCTCCCCCATCGTCGCCGAGCTCACCTGGGCGACGGCTCCCGCTCCCGCGGGCGGATCCCCGGCCTCGCCGAGGGTCGCGGAGATCCCCTCCGCGCCGAGGGCCTGCGAGAAGACCTCGGCGACGCGTCCCGGCGCGTCCGAGTAGAAAGCGTTGGCGCCCTCGTAGGTGCGTCCGGCGTCGATCGCCATGGGGCCGACGTGACCCTCGTAGGAGCCGACTTCCTGCGCGTCCCAGGAGGACAGGTGCGAGGCGCCCTCGAAGAGAGTGCCGCGCCAATTCAGGGTCACGGAGGTGATGCCGCGCTGCGCCAGGGCTGCGGCTGTGTCCTTCGCGAGGGTCTGCATGCCCGCGCGGCCCGAGACCTCAACCTCGTCGGAGGTGCCAATCCCCAGGAGCAGGTCGCCCTCCGAATCCAGGTAGAGGGTCTGGTTGTCGGCGCCCAGGAGCGCGCTGGTCGTCAGCGTCGCCGTCGGATCCAGGTGGTGCAGCGCGGAGAAAGCCGCAAGGGTCTTCGTCGTCGAGGCGGGCGTGTGAGGGGTGGCGGCGGCCGCATCCAGGAGGACCTCGCCGGTCTGCGCGTCGACAACCGTGCCCCACGCCGTGTAGCCGCCCTCAGCCGCGGCTGCCGCGACCGGCGCCCACAGCGCCTGGACATCCTCGGCGGAAACCGGGTTCCCACCGCCCTTCGCATCACCGGAAATCGCTGCGGGTTCAAGCGTCGAGGCCGTGGGAGCGTCCGCCGGAGTGGCCGTTTGCGTCGAACAACCGGCACCCACCAGCGCCGCCGTCGCCACGAGTGCGGCGCTAGCGCTTACAATGGCCCCCATAGACGTGCGATGCATGGATTTCCCTTCGTGGTTACTTCGGTACCTACAGTACCCGTCCATGCGCCGACACAACCAACCGGACCCCCGAGTTTCGGGGCTAATGAGGAAGGCGCGGCCATGGAATTTGACGTGACCATCGAGATCCCCAAGGGGAACCGAAACAAGTACGAGATCGACCACGTGACGGGCCGCATCCGCCTGGACCGCATGCTCTTCACCTCCACTCGTTACCCCGATGACTACGGCTTCATCGACGACACCCTGGGCGAGGACGGCGACCCGCTGGACGCCCTGGTGCTCCTCGAAGAGCCCACCTTCCCCGGCTGCGTGATCCGCTGCCGCGCGCTCGGCATGTTCCGCATGCGCGACGAGAAGGGCGGCGACGACAAGGTCCTGTGCGTTCCCGCCTCGGACCAGCGCGCCTCGTGGCGTACTGAGATCGACGACGTGTCGGAGTTCCACCGCCTGGAAATCCAGCACTTCTTCGAGGTCTACAAGGACCTCGAGCCCGGCAAGAGCGTCGAGGGCGCCCACTGGGTGGGTCGCGAAGAGGCCGAGGCCGAGATTCGCCGCTCCTACGAGCGCCTGAAGGAGCACGAGGGCGAGCACTGAGCTGACAGCTTGCGAGGGGGCCGCGCGGACTTGCGTCTGCGCGGCCCCTTCGTATACGCAGGACGATCACTCAGGGCTCATTGTGCACCCGCGCTCCCCGGCTCGAGCATGGCGCCCGTGCGCGAGCCGTCGCGTTTATGCGCGCTACTTCTTCCACGCGTCGACGATGATGCCCGTGCGGTCGTAGATAGAAATTCCGATCTGGGTGCCGGGTGTCTGGCAGGCCTCGACGATCGTGTTGTAGAGGGGCGTGCCCTTCTCGGCGTGGCGATCGAGCTCGTATTGACGCAGGTCGTAGGCGCGCACGACCCCTTCACTTTCAGTCAACTCGATGTGCACGAAGGGCCATCGTCGC
>CAKMQM010000171.1:0-3193 GCA_927911615.1 uncultured Xylanimonas sp. | reverse complement strand
GACTGGGGTGGCCTCGGGCTCCTCGGCCTGCTCGTGGGCCGACTCGGAGTCTGCGGCCTCCTCAACGTCGTCGCCGGAGTCCTCGATCACCGTGTGGGCGGCGGGAATCTCCACCGGCTCGGCGGGCTCGCCCGGCCGGGTGACGAGGTGCACTGACCTGGCTGATCTCGCCGGTTAGGGCCTCGATGAGCTCACGCATGTCGGCGCTGGCCTGCTCGGCGCGCTGGGCGAGGAGCTGGTCGGAGTCGGCCATGACGGCCGCGGGGTCCTCGAGCCAGTCGTCGACGGCGTCGATGATGCCCTCACGGTCGGGGGTATCGGCCAGCAGGTCGGACACGCGACCCACGCCCTCGAGGACGGCGTCGGGCTCGCACAGGAGCCAGGGCGCCAGAACGAAGGCGCGTTCCTTGGCGCGCGGGTGCGGCAGAGTGAGGACCGGGTCGGAGGAGGCCAGGCCCTCGATCTGAATGATGTCGATGTCGACGGTGCGCGCGCCCCAGCGCTCGTGGCGCTCGCGTCCCAGCTCGCGCTCGATGCGGCTGGTCTGGGCGAACAGCTCGTCGGGGGTCGCGATCGCGGAGCCGACGACGACGGCGTTCCAGTAGTCGGGCTGGGGGGCTTGGCCGGGGGCCAGCACGGGCTTGGTGCGCATGATCGGCGAGACGTCGTCGATCTGGAAGCCCTCCATGTAGGACAGGGCCTCGACCGTGTGCATGAGGGTCACGGGCACGTCCCCGAGGTTGCCGCCGATCGCCAGGACGACGCGGCGCGAGTGCAGGTGCTCGGGGCGCCTTGCGTCATGGGCGGGCGCGGCGTGTGCAGCCTGCACATCGCGGCGCGTGGGCAGGGCACCGCTCTGTTCCTGCTCGGCGGGGCTGGGGGCCTGGGCGTGGCCATAGGCCTCGATCTCGCCGGTGAGGACGGAGCCGTCCTCGGCCTCGTAAATGCCCTTGAGGGACAGCGACAGGGGCATCGCGTCAGTCTGGCCCGCCCGCACGGTCACCGACACGTCCGCGAAGGGGTGGTCGATGGGGGCGTCGGGCTTGTGGACGGTGACCTCGGTGCCGACGACGCCTCGTGGCCCATGACGCGCGCGGCGATGGTTTCGGCGAGGGTCTCGATGAGGTCGACGGCGGTTCCGGTGAGGACGGCCATGGCCTCGTCGGCGATGTCAGCGTAGGAGACGGTGGCGGCGATGTCGTCGGCGGCGCCGGCGGTCTCGACCCACATGACGATGTCGGCGCTGAAGCGTTGGTTGCGGTCGCGCTCGAAGTCGTAGACGCCGTGGTTGGCCAGCGCCCCGAGTCCTTTCAGGGCGATGATGACGCGTCGGTTAGTCAACGTCGTTCTCCTTTCGGGCGATGGCTGCCACGGTGGCTGCTACGTCGTGGACCCGAACGGCCCACGCGCCGACAGCCGCGCAGTGGGCGGCAATGGCCGCGCTGTCCGCGTCCACGTCGCCCCCGAGGGCCTTGACGAAACGCTTGCGAGACGCGCCGACGAGGACGGGGTATCCGCCCTGCGCGAAGCGCGGCAGTTCGCGCAGGATCTGCCAGCACTGGTCGCCCGTCAGCGAGAAGCCGAGGCCCGGGTCAACCACAATTTTATCAGCTGTCACACCAGCATCAATAGCGTCTTGAACCTGGGACCCCATGCGCTCGATGAGCGTGCCCACGAGGTCATCCCCGTAGTCGAAGTGCTCCTCCGGCATGCCCGGCAGCGCGCGGTAGTGCTGAACGACGTACGCGCAGCCCGACTGCGCGACAGCCGCGTTCATCTCGGGATCCCAGCGCCCGCCGCTCACGTCGTTGATAATCGCCGCACCCGCGCGCGCGGCCTCGCGGGCCGTCGACGCGTGCAGCGTATCCACCGACACGATGACGCCGTCGGCGGCCAGGGACTCGACGATGGTGCCGATACGCGCCCACTCCTCGTCCGCGCTGATGCGCGTCGAGTTCGGGCGGGTCGACTCCCCGCCCACGTCGATGAGGTCCGCTCCGGCGGCCACCATCTCCCGCGCGTGACGCAGAGCGGCCGCGACGTCCGTGTAGCGTCCCCCATCCGAGAAAGAATCCGGGGTGACGTTGAGGATGCCCATGATCGCCGTCCGCCCGCTGGGCAGGCTCAGGCCGCCCGGCAGCGCCGGGGGCGGAGGGACCGGGAACGAGGCCGGGGCGGCGGGCAGGGGCAGGGCGCTCACGTCACCGGCTCCCGGACAGGACGAGGGCCATCATCTCGGCGCGGGTCGCACCGTCGCTCATGATGCCGCGCAGCGCGCTGGTCACGGTCGAGGAACCCGGCTTGGAGATGCCGCGCATCGACATGCACATGTGCTCGGCCTCGATGACGACGATGACACCCTGGGGGTTCAGGATCTCATCGATCGCGTCGGCAACCTGGGCGGTCAGGCGCTCCTGCACCTGGGGGCGGCGCGCGTAGCCTTCGACGACGCGGGCCAGCTTGGACAGGCCCGTCACGACGCCGCCGCGCGGAATGTAGCCCACGTGGCGCGGCCGTAGAAGGGCAGCAGGTGGTGCTCGCACACCGAGAAGAAGGTGATGTCGCGAACGAGGACCAGCTCGTCGGTGCCTGCGTGGAACTGGGTGCGCAGGTGCTCGCGGGGGTCCTCGGTCAGGCCCTTGCACATCTCGCGCCACGCGCGCGCCATACGGTCGGGGGTGCCGACCAGGCCCTCGCGCTCGGGGTCCTCACCGATTGCGACGAGTAGGTCGCGCGACGCCTTTTCGACGCCTGCGGGATCGTATGTCATGCCTGCTCCTCACCCTCGTTCGCCTGGGTATCCATCACGTCGGAGACGTCGATCGAGGGGACCTCAAACGACGCCTCGGAGGTGGCCGAGGCCTCGGCGGACCCCACGCCGACCGGGTTGCCCAGGAGGACACCCGGAACCGCGGCGTCGGACTGGTAGTTCCACACGGGACGCTCGGGGGCCTTCACGACGTCCTTGAAGATCTCCGCGAGCTGCGCCTCGTCGAGGGTCTCCTCCTCGAGCAGGCGCGAGGCCAGCGTGTCGAGAACACCGCGGTTTTCGGACAGGATCCGCCACGCCTCGCGCATCGCGTTGTCGAGGAGGCGACGCACCTCCTCGTCGATGATCGCGGCCGTCTCGTCGGAGAAGGCGCGCGGGCCCTCGCCGGACCCGTGACCGAAGGCTTCGGTGTCGGCGTCGCCG
>CAKMQM010000170.1:0-14915 GCA_927911615.1 uncultured Xylanimonas sp. | reverse complement strand
CGATCAGCTCGCGATGCTGCGCAGTGGACAGGGAGGGATCGTGCATGCCACCAGTGTAGAGGCCTGTAGGGGAGGGGAGGTGCGCGAGGGCCGGTTGGGCGTCTCTTGGGGCACCCGTCCTGCTCCCCTTTGACGAGGCTCGGGCTGGGGCGCGCGGTTGTGGCGTGTTCGGGTGGTCTTGGGGCGGTCCCGTGGGGGGAATTGCACTACATGGGGGTTCGACACGCCGGTGACGCGACGTTGGGAGCCCTCATGTAGTGCAAAACCCCCGTTTGGGGTGGCATGCCTCGACTCATCTCACGCCAGGCGCGCGGCGAGTGCGCCGCGGACCTGCGCAACGAGCTCGTCCGGATGGTCGAGGTCGTGCCAGCCGACTCGGATGATGTGCCAGCCCTCGGCTTCGAGGTGGCGTTGGCGCTCGCGTTCTTTTGAAAGTGATGCATGGATACTACGGGCATCCTCGCCGTATTTGGCGCGGCCGTCGAACTCGATACCAACTTTCTCCGCTGGGAATGCGCAGTCGATGAAGTAGCGACGACCTCGCGTGTGCACCTCGACTTGTGTGCGCATGCCTGTCAAGCCCGCGGCGCACAGCTCGTACAGTACGCGCGCTTCTCCGGGGGATGCACATCCGGCATCTGCGTGGGTGATGATCCACTGTGCTTGAGAGCGTCCCCGAACGCTATTGCCCAGACGTATGAGCTCTGCTCTCAGTAACTCCTTCCAGTACTTTTCGTGTCGGCGCGAGTCCGTGAGGTGGAAGTTGTCGAAGTGCGTGAACGAATTGCCGATCATGCAGAGTTGAGTGAATGCTGATCGTGGGTTCGATGAGGTTCTTGCAACGGTGAGCTGTGCTGCTTCTAGGTTTTCGATGAGTAGTCCTCGAGCGTCGGCAGTCGGCGGCAATCGACGAATACGATTCGGCTTGATCGTCATTGCCGGGAAGTGATGCGTGCCGACTGAGACCGCGGGTAGTTGGACCGAACGAGATGACGTTGAGGAAGCGACAGTGATTGCGGGTATGCGAGGGGTCGACACGTAGCCGTGAGCCCAGAGTGCGTACTGGCCGGTAACCGCCATGGATCGGTGCGTGAGAGCAAGATGGTAGAGGCGCGCTGCGAGCACGATTTCCGGTAGCTGACTCATGTCGATGTCTGTCAAGAGAGACAGATCAAGGTATGTCCTACCCGCGATTTTCACAGCCGTCGGTATCTTTGTGAGGCCGTGGTGGCTGGATCGCGGTACGCGAATGATCGCGCGTTCAACGGCGTTGAGGATGAAAGGAGCGTCGTTGCCCCTGACTTCTTGGCTCATGAGTGAATTCTAGTGCTATAACTGTCAGTTCGTTGCGGTTTGATTCTTCTGATTCTGTTTTATTGCTGAGATGTCCTCGTGCGGTGCGATGAGGCGTGGGCGCATGGGTGCGAAGTTCTCGCGCCCCGTTGCACGAGGAGTGGGTCGGGTTGTACGGTCGCGGCTCGTTTCATCGACCTGGACATGGGAGGCCGGGGGGAATTGCACTACATGGGGGTTCGACACGCCGGTGACGCGGCGCTGGGGGGCTTCATGTAGTGCAAAACCCCCCGGTTGCGGGCGGGCCCGATGGGTCTGGTGGGGCGGTGTGGGGCGGATTGTCGTGGACGTGGAGCCGGTCGCCACAAAGCCATCCGGGCAGCCCGCACGGAGGCGGGGCTGCCCGGGCAACGAAGCTGTGCAGCATGTGACTGCACTGACGTGGATGCAATGGCGGCGTTTGCGACTGACAGTCACGAGGCCGCTGCCATGTACATGAGTCAGACGGTGAGCATGACCTTCGTGGCGCGACGCTCGTCCATGGCCGCGTAGCCCTCGGCGGCCTGCTCGAGCGGCAGGACCAGATCAAAGACGGCACCGGGGTTGATCTCGCCGCGGTAGATCAGGTCGATCATGGTGGGCAGGTACTTGCGTACCGCGGCTGGACCGCCGAACATGTGAACCTGCGCGCCGAACATGCGACCCATGTCGAGGGAAACACCGTGCGGCACACCCACGAAGGATAGGTGGCCGCCCGGGCGCACGCAGCCCAGAGCCTGGTCGAAGGACGCCTCGTTGCCCACGGCCTCCACGACGCAGTCGGCACCCAGTCCCCCGGTCATCTCCTTGATGCGGGCGATACCCTTCTCGCCGCGCTCTTCCACGATGTCGGTCGCGCCGAACTGGCGAGCCAAAGCCTGACGGTCCGCGTGGCGCGACATAGCGATGATGCGAGAAGCGCCCAGCTGCTTGGCGGCGATGATTGCGCCCAGGCCCACGGCCCCGTCACCCACGACGACGATGGTCTTCCCGGGGGCGGCCCCGGCCTCGTCGGCGGCGAACCAGCCGGTGCCGAGCACATCGGAGGCGGCCAGGAGCGAGGGAATCTGCTCGGACGTGGGGGTGGCGGGTGTCTTGACGAGCGTGCCGTCAGCGAGGGGCACGCGAGCGTACTCGGCCTGGGTGCCGCCCGCGCGCGTGCCGACGAAAGGATCTCCTTGGGCGGCGGCGGTCGCGCAGCGCGAGGGGTATCCGGCGCGGCAGATTTCGCATTCACCGCAGGAAATGCAGAAGGAACCGACGACGAAGTCGCCGGGCTTGACGGTCGTGACCGCGGAGCCTACCTCGGTGACCGTGCCGACGTACTCGTGGCCCATGCGCTGCTCGTGGACATGCTGGGCGCCACGATAGGGCCACAGGTCGGAGCCGCAGATGCAGGTGGCCGCCAGCTTGATGATGGCGTCTGTGGGTTCCAGGATGGTCGGCATCGGCATGTCTTCGACGGTGACGTTGCCGGGCGCGTGCATGATGACGGCGCGCATGATTCTCCTCGTGATTGGTGAATTGGTCGTAGGGCAACGGTAGCGCTCACGTCCAGCTGCTCGTCACTGCTGGACACTGTCTCCTTTCTCTCAGAGACGAGGCCGGGGCCGCGTGTCGCCGTTGGTGCTCGGTTTTTCGAGGGGCGAACACCGGGCAAATCGGGGTAGGGTTGCGCCATGTCAGTCGAGTTCGTTTCCGCCTCCCAGGCGGCAGATGCGGTGGCGTGTGACGCGCCGCTGCGGCTCGTCGACACCTTCGGGCGCGTGGCCCGAGACCTGCGCGTATCGCTCACCGACCGCTGCAACCTGCGCTGTTCCTACTGCATGCCCCCCGAAGGCCTGGACTGGCTGCCCACCGAGGAAACCCTGACGGACGACGAGGTTGTGCGCCTCGTGCGCGTTGGCGTCGAGCGGCTCGGGATCCGCCAGGTCCGCTTCACCGGCGGGGAACCCCTCCTGCGCCGAGGTCTCGAGGGGATCATCGAAGCATGCTCCCACCTGCGCACCGACGAGGGAAACCCCCTCGATCTGGCCCTCACGACGAACGCGCTCGGCCTGGCCAAGCGCGCCCAGGGCCTGAAGGACGCTGGCCTGAACCGCGTCAACATTTCGCTTGATTCTCTGGACCCCGAGCACTTCGCGGCGATCACCCGCCGCGACCGCCTCGGCGACGTCCTGGAGGGCATCGAGGCCGCCGCCCGCGCGGGCCTGAGCCCGATCAAGGTCAACGCCCTCGTGCTGCGCGGCATGAACGAGGCCGACCTGCCCGACCTGGTCGACTACTGCCTGGACCGGGGCATCGAGCTGCGCGTTATTGAGCAGATGCCGATCGGCCCGCCGGACACGTGGGATCGCCAGAATATCATGACGGCCGACGAGATCCTGCACATCATGAGCACCCGCCACACGCTGACCCCCGCGCCCCGCGAGGATCCGCACTCGCCGGCGGGACGCTGGATTGTGGACGGTGACCCGACGAAGCGCCTCGGAGTTATCGCCTCCGTGTCCGACCCCTTCTGCAGCGCGTGCGACCGCACTCGCCTGACCTCGGACGGCATGGTGCGTTCGTGCCTGTTCTCCACCGAGGAGACCTCGCTGCGCGACCTGCTGCGCGGTGGCGGGGACGATGCGCAGATCGCCGCCCGATGGGCCGACGCGATGTGGGCGAAGCCGGCCGCGCACGGGCTTAATATCGACACTTTTGCTCGCGCATCGCGCACCATGAGCCGTATTGGCGGGTAACCTCCCACTAATTTCGTGATGCCGATGTTTTCTAACAGCGGTTGATTGATTGTTTGCCGTCGGGTGGAACGTCCCTGAGGGGGAGTACTTTTCCCAGTGCTTACAAGGGTGATGTACGTCCCAACGGGTTCGTGTGGGTTATGTCATTTCAATTGGTAGCCTCCGTGTTAAAGAATGTCCGGTGCGTGCCCGCGCCCGGACTCCTTTCAGACACGAGGAGAGCCATGAGCGCGACCGAACCTGCGGCCAAGAAGAGCCGCTACCTGCTCACTGACTGGAACCCCAACGACGAATCCAAGTGGGACTCGAAGCTCGCGTGGCGCACGCTGTGGATCACGACCTACTCGCTGATCCTGGCCTTCTGCGTGTGGTTCCTGCCCAGCACAATCGCGCCCAAGCTGACGCTTCTTGGCTTCAATCTGGACAAGTCGCAGCTCTACTGGCTGACCGCCCTCCCCGGCCTCGCCGCCGGCATCCTGCGCCTCATCTACATGTTCCTGCCGCCCCTTATCGGCACCCGTAAGCTTGTGGGTATCACCTCCCTGCTGTGCATTATTCCGATGCTCGGCTGGTTCTTCGCGGTCCAGGACAACACGACCCCCTACTGGGTCCTGCTGACCCTCGCCTTCATGTGTGGAATCGGCGGCGGCGCGTTCTCCGGCTACATGCCCTCGACCGGCTACTTCTTCCCCAAGCGCCTCGCCGGCACGGCGCTCGGCCTGCAGGGTGGCATCGGTAACCTCGGCATGTCCGTCATCCAGCTGGTCGGCCCCATCCTCATGGGCTTCAGCCTCTTCGGTATGACCTGGCTTGCCCCGCAGCGGCAGGTATCCGGCGACCACGCCGGTGAGAACATCTGGGTCTACAACGCAGCGATCTTCTTCGTTCCGTGGTGCCTCGTCGCTGCGATCCTCGCCTTCATCTGGCTGCGCGACGTTCCCGTCAAGGCCAACATCAAGCAGCAGCTGGACATCTTCTCCAACCCCAACACCTGGTACATGACCATCCTCTACGTCATGACCTTCGGCCTGTTCTCCGGCTTCTCCGCCGTCTTCGCTCTCCTCATCAACAACCAGTTCGGCCGCGAGTCCTCCCTCGGCCTGCCGGTCCTGGGCGCGACCTTCGCGTTCCTCGGCCCCCTCATCGGCTCGATCATCCGCATGTCCTGGGGTATCTTCTGTGACCGCATGGGCGGCGCCATCTGGACCTTCATCTCCGGCGTCGGCATGGCCATCACCCTGGCCGGCATCGCCTGGGTCCTGTACAACCCCACCGGCTGGACCGACTTCTACATCTTCATGGCGCTCATGCTCACCATGTTCCTGTTCTCCGGCTTCGGCAACGCCGGTACCTTCAAGCAGATGCCGATGATCATGCCGGCCCGCCAGGCCGGCGGCGCCATCGGCTTCACCTCCGCCATCGCATCCCTCGGCCCCTTCCTCGTCGGCGTCGCCCTCTCTGCGGTCGGCACTGGCGGTGCATGGGCCTTCTTCCTGGGCTGCGCCATCTTCTGCGCCCTGTGCTCGGTCCTGTGCTGGATCATGTACGCGCGCAAGAACGCCCCATTCCCCGGCTGATCCACCAGGCACTGCGTAGTGCCAGCGGACCTGCCACTGCCTCGTCAATCGACTCTTAGGAGCACCCCATGACGAATCTCGAATCCGATATGACCTTCCCGACCTACGGCGGCGAGGTCAAGCCCGCGACCGGCGCGACCCTGTTCGCGCTCGGCTCGTGGCTGCGTCGCGGCAAGGCCTCCGCCGACGCGCGCCAGCTCTTCCTTGAGGGCGGCCGCGAAGGCGACTCCTTCTACCGCGACCGCTGGAGCTACGACAAGATCGTGCGCTCCACCCATGGCGTGAACTGCACGGGCTCGTGCTCGTGGAAGATCTACGTCAAGGACGGCGTCATTACCTGGGAAACCCAGCAGACTGACTACCCGTCAACCGGCGCGGACATGCCCGAGTACGAGCCCCGCGGCTGCCCGCGTGGCGCGGCGTTCTCGTGGTACGAGTACTCGCCGACCCGTATCAAGTACCCCTACGTGCGCGGCGTCCTGCTCGACATGTTCCGCGAGGCCAAGAAGCGCCTCGGGGATCCCGTCCACGCGTGGGCCGCGGTCGTCGAGGACCCGGAAAAGGCGCGCGCCTACAAGTCGCAGCGTGGCCGCGGCGGCATGGTCCGCGTGTCGTGGGAAGAGGCGATGGAGATCGTCGCCGCCGCCTACGTGCACACGATCAAGCAGTACGGCCCCGACCGCATCGCCGGCTTCTCGGTCATCCCCGCCATGTCGATGATCTCCTACGGTGCGGGCTCCCGCTTCCACGAGCTCATCGGCGCCACGATGCTGTCCTTCTACGACTGGTACGCGGACCTGCCTCCAGCCTCGCCTCAGGTGTTCGGCGACCAGACCGACGTGCCCGAGGCCGGCGACTGGTTCAACTCGCAGTACCTCATCATGTGGGGCACGAACCTGCCGCTGACCCGTACCCCCGACGCTCACTTCATGGCCGAGGCCCGCTACCACGGCCAGAAGGTCATCGTCGTGTCCCCGGACTTCGCGGACAACACGAAGTTCGCGGACGACTGGTTGCGCGTCCAGCCCGGCACGGACGGCGCCCTGGCGCAGGCGATGGGCCACGTCATCCTCAAGGAATTCCACGTCGGCAAGCGCGAGCCCATGTTCCTCGATTACATGAAGCGCTACACCGACTCCCCGTTCCTGGTGGAGATTAACGAGGTCGGCGAGGGTGCCCACGAGGGCGTCGCCCCGACGACCCTGGTCCCCGGCAAGTTCCTGACGGCCGCCAAGATGCCCGCAGGCACGACCGAGCGCACCGAGAACAACGAGTTCCGTCCCCTCGTTATCGAGGCCGACGGCACGCTCAAGGACCCGGGCGGCACGCTCGCCGATCGCTTCGGTGAGGAGGGCGCCGGCCACTGGAACCTCAACCTGGATGGCGTCGAGCCCGTCATGTCCATCATGGACACGGACGAGTGGGAAGCCGCCCTGATCGCCCTGCCGCGCTTCGACCTGCCCGCGGCCCCCGGCCAGGCCTCGGTCGGCGGTGGCTACGTGAAGCGTGGCGTGCCCGCGCGCCGCGTCAACGGTCGCCTCGTGACGACCGTGTTCGACATCCTGCTCGCCCAGTACGCCGTCGAGCGTGAGGGCCTGCCGGGTGAGTGGCCCACCGACTACATGGACGCCTCCACGCCGGGCACCCCTGCGTGGCAGGAGGAGTTCACGTCGGTTCCCGCCGCCGCAGCCATCAAGATCGGCCGCGAGTTCGCGCAGAACGCGGTTGAGACGCAGGGCCGTTCCATGATCCTCATGGGCGCCGGCACGAACCACTACTACCACTCCGACGAGATGTACCGTACGTTCCTGGCGCTCACGGAAATGTGTGGCACCCAGGGCCGCAACGGCGGCGGCTGGGCCCACTACGTGGGTCAGGAGAAGGTCCGCCCGATCATGGGTTGGGGCTCCTTCACCTTCGCCCTGGACTGGGCACGCCCGCCGCGCCAGATGATCTCCACCGGCTGGTACTACATGACCACCGACCAGTGGCGCTACGACGGGGCCTCGGCCTCGGCATGGCGAACCCGATCAAGTCCTCGCACCTGGACGGCAAGCAGCTGGTCGACACGCTCGTCGAGTCGGTTCAGCGCGGCTGGATGCCCTGCTACCCGACGTTCTCCAAGGGCTCGACCAGCTGGGTCGCGAGGCCGCCGAGGCCGGCATGGCCCCCGCGGAATACGTGTCCCAGGAGCTGCGTGAGGGCCGCCTGCAGTTCGCGATCGAGGACCCGGACGCCCACCACAACGTCCCGAAGATCCTCGCGAACTGGCGTACGAACCTGCTCGGCTCGTCCGCGAAGGGCACAGAGTTCTTCCTGCGTCACATGCTGGGTACCGGCAACGAGGTCAACGCGCAGGAGCTGGAAGAGGGCAACCGTCCCGCGTCCGTCAACTGGCGCGAGGCTCACCCCGGCAAGCTCGACCTCATGTGGGTCGCGGACTTCCGTAACACCTCGACGACGCTGCACTCCGACGTCGTGCTGCCCGCCGCCACGTGGTACGAGAAGCACGACCTGTCCTCCACGGACATGCACCCCTTCATGCACTGCTTCGACGAGGCCGTGAACCCGCCGTGGGAGGCGCGCACCGACTTTGAGGTGTTCCAGACCCTGGCTCGCCTCGTCGGCCGCATGGCCCCCGGCCACCTGGACATCCAGACGGACGTCGTCGCCGTCCCGCTGGGGCACGACTCCCCGGACGCCATGACCATGGCGGATGGCGTCGTCCCCGAGCAGACGTGGACGCCCGGCAAGACCATGCCGAAGCTGGTCCCGATCGAGCGCGACTACAGGCAGGTCGGATACAAGTTCGACCGCATGGGACCGCTCCTGCCCAAGGCCGGCCTGGCCTCGAAGGGCGTGGCGTACAACGTGCAGGAGGCGTACGAGCAGCTCGGCGACCTCAACGGCCGCGCCCCCATGGACGGCAACGCCGGCGAGGGCATGCCGCTGTGCGACACCGCCATCAAGGCGGCGAACATGGCGCTGCGCTTCTCGGGCACCACGAACGGCTCGCTGGCCGTTCAGGGCTTCCGCACGCTGGAAAAGCGCGTCGGCAACGAGATGGCGTTCCTGGCCGAAGGTGACGAAGAAAAGAAGATCACCTACCAGGACACCGTCCTGCAGCCGCGCAGCGTCATCACCAGCCCCGAGTGGTCGGGCTCCGAGCACGGCGGTCGCCGCTACAGCGCCTTCGTGCAGAACGTCGAGTGCCGCAAGCCGTGGCACACGCTCACGGGTCGCCCGCAGTTCTACATCGACCACGACTGGATGATGGACATGGGCGAGTCCCTGCCGATCTTCCGTCCCCCGCTCGACCTGGCGCACATCTACGGTGAGCGCCCCGTCGGCGACCATCGTCCCGGTCAGCCGGGTCAGGCCGAGGTCGCGGTGCGCTACCTGACGGTCCACAACAAGTGGGCCATCCACTCCCAGTACTACGACAACCCGTACATGCTGACGCTGGGTCGTGGTGGCCAGACGGTGTGGATGAGCCCGCAGGACGCCGAGAAGATCGGCGTGCGCGACAACGAGTGGATCGAGGCGAAGAACCGTAACGGCACCGTGTCGGCTCGCGCCGTTGTCTCCCACCGCATCCCGGAGGGCACGGTGTTCATGCACCACGCCCAGGATCGCCAGATCAACACCCCGCTGAACGAGGAGTCCGGCAAGCGCGGCGGTACGCACAACTCGCTGACCCGAATCTTCATTAAGCCGAGCCACCTGGCCGGCGGATACGCGCAGTTCGCCTACGCGTTCAACTACTACGGTCCCACCGGCAATAACCGCGACGAGGTCACGGTTATCCGCCGCCGCTCCCAGGAGGTGCAGTTCTGATGAAGGTCATGGCTCAGATCGCGATGGTGATGAACCTCGACAAGTGCATTGGCTGCCACACCTGTTCGGTCACCTGTAAGCAGGTGTGGACGAACCGCGAGGGCACCGAGTACATCTGGTTCAACAACGTCGAAACCCGTCCCGGCGTGGGCTACCCCCGCGGCTGGGAGGACCAGAAGAAGTGGAAGGGTGGCTGGAAGCGCACCGCCACGGGCCGCCTCGTTCCCCGTCAGGGCGGACGCGTCGCCTCGCTCGCGAAGATCTTCGCGAACCCGACGCAGCCGACCATGAAGGACTACTACGAGCCGTGGACGTACGAGTACGACAAGCTGCTCCAGGCGCCCGCGAACTCCCGCGCGATCCCGACGGCCCGCGCGAAGTCCAAGATCACGGGCGAGCACATCGACAAGCCCGAGTGGGGCCCGAACTGGGACGATGACCTCGGTGGCTCCATGGAGACCCTGGATCAGGACCCCGTCCTGCACCAGATGAACCTCCAGGTCGCCAAGACCATCGAAGACGCGTACATGTTCTACCTGCCTCGCATCTGCGAGCACTGCCTGAACCCGACCTGTGTGTCGGCGTGCCCCTCGGGCGCGATGTACAAGCGCTCCGAGGATGGCATCGTCCTGGTCGACCAGGATCAGTGCCGCGGCTGGCGCATGTGCGTGTCCGCCTGCCCCTACAAGAAGGTCTACTTCAACCACAACACGGGCAAGGCCGAGAAGTGCACGCTGTGCTACCCGCGCCTCGAGGTCGGCCAGCCGACCATCTGCTCGGAGACCTGCGTGGGTCGCCTGCGCTACATGGGCGTGCTGCTCTACGACGCGGACCGCGTCACCTGGGCCGCCTCCCAGGAGGACGAGCGCGACCTGTACCGCGCCCAGCGCGAGATCCTGCTCGACCCGAACGACCCGCAGGTGGTCGCCCAGGCTCAGGCCAACGGCGTTCCCCACTCGTGGATCACGGCCGCCCAGCAGTCCCCGATCTGGAAGCTCATCACCGAGTACGAGGTCGCCCTGCCGCTGCACCCCGAGTTCCGTACCCTGCCGATGGTCTGGTACGTGCCGCCGCTGTCCCCGGTCGTCGACCAGGTGACCGCGTCCGGCAGCGACGGCGAGGACCACAAGGTCCTGCTGTCCGCCATCTCGCAGATGCGTATCCCGCTGGAGTACCTGGCCGGCCTGTTCACGGCCGGAGACACGGCTCCCGTGGAGCTGGCGCTGCGTCGCCTCGCCGCGATGCGCTCCTACATGCGCGACGTCTTCGTCGACAACCCGACGAACGAGGAGATCCCGGCCTCCGTGGGCATGACCCCGGAGAAGGTCAAGGAGATGTACCGACTGCTGTCGATCGCCAAGTACGACGACCGCTTCGTCATCCCGACCGCCCACCCCGAGATGCCGCGCGCATCAAGGAGCTCGAGGGCTGCCCGGTGTCCTACGACGTCGAGGCCTTCCACGGCCTGGCCCCCGCCACGTCGAACCGCCCGATGGGTGGCTCGTCGCCGGAGGGACGCCAGATGCTCCCTCTTGAGGTCGTTCGATGAGTACTTTCGTCGGCATTCCGCGTATTCCTACGGCCGCTCCGGAAACGGAGATGGATCCGCAGGACGCGCGCGGCGTGCGCATGGCGGTCTCGGTCCTCCTGGACTACCCGGGGGATGACTTCGAGACCAAGCTGGACGCGGTCGAGGAGGCTCTGGCGGACCTGCCGGAGCCGGCCTCGGCGTCCCTGGCCTCGTTCGTGAGCTACGCTCGCGCCGCTGGCCTGCGCGCCATGCAGACCACCTACGTGGAGACGTTCGACCAGCGCCGACGCTGCGCGCTCGGCCTGACGTACTACACGCACGGCGACACCCGCGGACGCGGCCAGGCCATCCTGGCCTTCAAGGAGATCCTGCGTCGCGCCGGTTTCGAGATGGAACGCGAGGAGCTTCCCGATCACCTGCCGGTGGTCCTGGAGTTCGCGGCCTTCGACGAGACCGGCACGGCCGAGGGCCTGCTGCGCTCCAACCGCGAGGGTATCGAGGTGATCCGCACGGCGCTGCGCGCCACGGACTCCCCGTACGCGCCGCTGCTGGACGCTCTGGTCGCGACGCTGCCCGAGCCGGACGAAAAGACCATTGAGGGCTTCCGTAAGCTCATTAGCCAGGGGCCGCCCACCGAGCTGGTGGGCGTGGGCGATCTGTCTGCGACGCCCTTCCCGACTTCCGATTCAACGATGGGACGGTAACGTTCATGGAATCCGCACTTTTGCATGCCGCGTCAGCATCTGCGACGCAGTCGCTGTCCTTCCTGGACATTGCCCTGTGGGTGGTCCTGCCGTACGTGTCCTTCGCGATCCTCATCGTGGGCCTCGCGTGGCGCTACAAGACCGACCAGTACGGGTGGACGTCTCGTTCCTCGCAGTGGAATGAGCCGACCATCCTGCGCTGGGCCTCGCCGCTGTTCCACTTCGGCGTTCTCTTCGTGTTCTTGGGCCATATCCTCGGCCTCGTGATCCCGAAGACCTGGACCGAGGCGGCCGGTGTGCCCCAGCACGTCTACCACCTGATGGCGACGATCCCCGGCACGATCGCCGGAATCATGACGATCGTTGGCCTCGCGCTGCTGATCTACCGTCGAGCGGTGGTCAAGTCGGTTCGCGTGGCGACGACCCGCATGGACATCGTCACCTACGTGATGCTGGCGATCCCGGTGCTCCTGGGCGGGGCGGCGACCCTGCTCAACCAGGTGCTCGGGGGCCACGAGGGCTACGACTACCGCGAGACGATCTCCGTCTGGTTCCGCTCGATCTTCTATCTCCACCCGCAGGCGCACCTGATGGTGGATGTGCCCCTCAGCTTTAAGCTGCACATCATCGCGGGCCTGCTGCTGTTCTGCATCTGGCCGTTCACTCGCCTCGTACACGCGGTGAGTGCGCCGGTCGGCTACGTGGCGCGCCCCCCGGTGATCTACCGGTCGCGCGACGAGCGTCGCACGCACGAGCTCACGCGCGGCGGTATGTCGGACTGATCGATGGCCGTGCCCGCCGCGGTCCCTCGCTCCTAGGCGAGGCCGTGGCGTGGTGATCGGCAGGGCCGGGGGCGAGCGCATGCTCGCCCCCGGCTCTTTATCGTGGTTCCCGCGTTCTCACCTGTATGAATAGAGTGATAGACCCCGCGTAATGCGACCGACTGTTGGTATTGGGCGTGCGGGGGGATGTCTGTGATGGGTAGAATAAAGCGCGCTTTGTTAGTAACGTAACAACTTTAATGCCGTTCGAAGGTGCCCGTGAAGGGTATTTTCACTGATTATGAGGGAGAGAGGATACGTCATGAGTGATACCTCCCGTGCTCGGCCTCTGGCTGAAACGCTGGCCGCAATGGCAGCGTTGACCCCTGCACAGCACGCGCTCTTGGAGCGCATCTCGCACCATGCGACGCCAGTGACCGTGGCGGAGCTGGCTCAGGAAGCTGGCTTGCATGTCTCCAGCGTGCGCGAGACTCTCGAGGGCCTGTTCGCCCTTGGCCTCGTGGAAAAGCAGCAGCTCCCCTCATCCGGCCGTGGCCGCCCCGCGTTGGGCTATTCGACGATGACCCCGGCAGACCCCTCGTTTGCGGCGCAGATGCTGCACCAGCTCACCTCGTCGCTGCTGGCCTGGCTGCGCGTTGACGCGGCCGACCCGGCGGCTTCCGTGCGTGAGATCGGCTCGCGCTGGGCGGACGCCGCTCTCGAGACGATGGCGGTGCCTGATCACAGCCACAATGCGAACCGTCGCCCCGTGCGCGACACCTTCAACATCGCGTCGCACCTGGGCAAGGTGCGCCTGTTTATGAACGCTATGGGTTTTGCGTCCGTCCCGCACGACACTGATCCGATGGCGGTCGTCCTGACGGCCTGCCCGTTCGCCGAGCCGGGCGCCCCCGACGACCTGGCCCTTGAGCTGCGCCGTGGCATCGTCGAGCGCGTCTTCGAGCGGACGGCGACCGGCTTTGCCACCTGGTCACTGGAGACGGATCCTTCCGATCCGCTGCGCCTGACCGTCTATATTCGACGGCTCGATGAGGCGAACCCGAAGCCGCTGTCGACGACCCTTCACTTCTTCGGTGGAGCGGCCGAGGCGGCCGGTGGGTACATGCGAGAACTGCCCTCCGATGAGACCCCCGCGACCCTGGGTGAACTCATCGATCAGCTCAGCTCAGAGGGCCCTGAGCTGGAGCGAATCCTCGCTGTGTCGAGCTACCTGGTCAACGAGCGCTCCGCTCGTCTGGATGCCGAGCTTGCGCCCGGTGCGCGTGTCGACGTGCTGCCTCCGTTCGCCGGCGGGTGAGATTTTTTAGTCATTTGTGTGGGGCGGTCAGGGTTGTAAGACAATCCTGACCGCTCCCTCGTAAGATGGAGGGGAAGGCATTCCCGTCCCTGGAGGATCCCATGTCAGCTGAGATTGCAACCGGCATCACCGATGAGCCGCTGGATACTGGCGCGCTGATTGATAGCGCACGTCGGGATACGTGTGGTGCTGTGGCGTCCTTTATTGGGGTTGTGCGTAACCATGATGGTGGGGAGAGCGTGGACGCGATCGAGTATTCCTCGCACCCTTCGTCGCAGCAGATTCTGCGGGACATCGTCATGGAGTTCAAGGATCGTCCGGGTGTGCATTGCATCGTTGCGTGGCACCGCGTGGGGCATCTGGAGATCGGCGAGGATGCGATGGTCGTCGCCGTCGCTGCAGAGCATCGCGCGCAGGCATTCCGTGCGGTCGAGGCTATCGTCGAGGATGTGAAGGCGAAGCTCCCGATCTGGAAGAAGCAGGAATTGACTGACGGTTCGCACAACTGGTCGGGTCTGTGAGATGACGATCGGCGATCCTTATTCCCGTCATGCGGCCGTTTCGGGTCGCACCGTCGCGCTTCCGCTGATCAATCAGCCCGTCCCGTACGAGGCCGGGGATCCTGCGCTGGAGCGTTTCCGTCGCAATTGGCTGGTGTCCGGTATTGGCGAGGCCGGTCAGGCGCGCCTGGCAGCCGCGCGCGTGCTCGTGGTGGGCGCGGGCGCCTCGGCTCCCCCGTCCTCCTGTACCTGACGGCGGCGGGCATCGGCACGATCGGCATCTGCGATTCCGACGTGGTCGAGGTGTCGAATCTTCAGCGTCAGCTCCTGCACGGCGAGGGTGATGTGGGGGATCCGAAGCCGGATTCCGCGGTGCGTCACCTGAGTGGACTGAACTCCTCTGTGCATTTTGAGCGCTACGGGCACGTGACCCGTGAGTGGCTGGACGAGCATGGTCGCGAGTGGGATCTGATCGTCGAGTGCACGGATAACTTTGACGCGAAGTACCTGGTGGCGGACTACTGCGCGGATTCTGGCGTCCCGCTGGTGTGGGGCACGGTCGTGTCGATGGCCTTCCAGGTGAGCGTGTTCTGGTCTGCGGCGCCGGCCCC
>CAKMQM010000169.1:0-13269 GCA_927911615.1 uncultured Xylanimonas sp. | reverse complement strand
TCGTGAGGACGATGGCCTTGCGGTTCGTGCGGAAGACGATCTCGCGCGCGGTCGTCATCGTATCGACGACCCATCCTGCTTGTTCGCCGAAGGATCGTCACAGGCGCGCATGTCACGCGCCGCTGCCGGTCCACGCGCCATACGCGCAGCCTTCGTGAACGCACGGGAGCGGCCGGATGCCGCTGACGCCACCCTCGGTGGAGGCCGTGATCGTCGGGGTGCCGCCCGCCAGCGGGATCGCCACGAGGGAGGTGGGCGTTGGCGAGCAGGACGGAATCGGCCTTCGGGCCGGCCTGCTGGAGGACGCCGCCGGTCTCGACGCCGGCAGCGCTCAGATCGATCCGCTTGTTGTCGGGCAGGAAGAGCGTGTTGGACTCGCTATCGAGGGCGACGACCTGGTCGCCGACGACCGTCATGCTCAGTCGCGCATCCTCGGGGATCCCCTCGACCGTGGACGTCTGCGCCTGATCGACCGCGCCTTGACGCTTGACGGTCGTCAGCGTGCCCGAGGTGGCCAAGGTATAGACGGAGCCGTCCAAACCGGTCACGAAGGCGCTGGCACCCATGTTCGAGGAGATGGCCGCCGCCTCGGAAAGGTTCAGGGGGCTGGGGTTCACTGCGGAGGTCGTCCACAGGGTGCCGTCGGAGCCATTGAGGACGCCGAGGACGTCGCCGCCCTGCATGACGGCGGAACCCGCGGGCAGGGCCGTCGGGGAGCCGAGGGAGACCTGGGTGACGTTGACGGGCGCGACGTCGAGGAGGTGAGGTCGGAGACGGTGACGGTCTCCCCCGCCTGGCCGACATCGAAGTTGGTGGCCTCGGTGCGCAGCGCGCCGTCGAGGATGCGGGCCTCGTAGTCGAGGTGGCCGACCATCTGCTTGGACTTGTTGGTCACCCAGATGCCGCCGTCGTTGACGTTGACCTGGGTCACCTCCGCGCCCTTGTAGATGACACCCGCGACGCAGAGCGCAACAACGAGCAGCACGAGGATGAACGCCGGCAGACGGCGCCTCGCACTGATCCGATTGTGTCGCGTTTTCGCGGACATATGGCCTCTCTCGATCGGTGAGCAGTACCCCAGAAATAGTGTGGCACGACTACACCGCATACTAATAGTTAACGAGAATCTATCAGATGGGCGATTACTTGACAACTAGAGGGTGGCCCATCGCTGTGCGACGGGCCACCCTCTCAAAGTGACTGGTTTGTCAGTCGAAGATAATTGGCGAGTAAATCACTCTCCGTTGAAGGTGAACTTGCGGTCCTTACCCTCTCCGGTGACGCCAACAGTGACAACCTGACCGGGTTGCAGTTCTCCGAACAGGATGCGCTCAGACAGCGCATCCTCGATCTCGCGCTGGATCGCACGACGCAGCGGGCGCGCACCCAGGACCGGGTCGAAGCCCACGTCCGCGAGCAGCTCGCGAGCCTCGTCCGTCAGCTGCAGGCGCATGTCCTGAGCCTCCATACGCTTGGCCAGCTTGGCGATCATCAGGTCGACGATGCGCGCAATCTCGGGCTTGGTCAGCGGCGGGAACACGATCGTGTCGTCGACACGGTTGAGGAACTCGGGACGGAAGTGCTGCTTGAGCTCCTCCGCGACCTTCGCCTTCATGCGGCCGTAGTCGTGCGTCGAGTTGTCCGCGGTCTGGAAGCCCGTAAGGACACCCTTGTTGATGTCGCGGGTACCCAGGTTCGTCGTCATGATGATGACGGTGTTCTTGAAGTCCACCTTGCGGCCCTGCGAGTCCGTCAGGCGACCCTCTTCGAGGATCTGGAGCAGCGAGTTGAAGATGTCCGGGTGAGCCTTCTCGACCTCGTCGAAGAGGACGACCGAGAACGGCTTGCGGCGGACCTTCTCCGTGAGCTGACCGCCCTCGTCGTAGCCGACGTAGCCGGGAGGAGCACCGAAGAGGCGCGAGGCCGTGTGCTTCTCCGAGAACTCGGACATATCGAGCTGGATGAGGGCATCCTCGTCGCCGAAGAGGAACTCGGCGAGGGCCTTGGCCAGCTCGGTCTTACCCACGCCGGTCGGGCCGGCGAAGATGAACGAGCCACCGGGACGGTTCGGATCCTTCAGACCCGAGCGCGTACGACGGATCGACTGGGCGAGAGCCTTGACGGCCTCGTCCTGGCCGATGACGCGCTTGTGCAGCTCGTCTTCCATCTTGAGCAGCTTCGCGGTCTCGGTCTGGGTGAGGCGCACGACCGGGATGCCGGTCGACATGGCCAGGACCTCGGCGATCTCCTGATCTCCGACCTCGGCGATCTCGTCGGACTCGCCGCCCTTCCAGGCCTCCTCCTTCGCCTTGCGCTCTTCGGACAGCTTCGACTCCTCGTCGCGCAGCGCCGCGGCCTTCTCGAAGTCCTGATCGTCGATGGCGGCCTCCTTGTTGCGGCGCACCTCGGCGATCTTCTCGTCCAGCTCGCGCAACTCCGGCGGCGCGGTCATGCGGCGGATGCGCAGGCGCGCGCCGGCCTCGTCGACCAGGTCGATGGCCTTATCGGGGAGGAAACGATCCGAAATGTAGCGGTCCGCCAGCTCGGCGGCGGCCTGGATTGCGGCGTCCGTGATGATGACGCGGTGGTGTGCCTCGTAGCGGTCGCGCAGGCCCTTGAGGATCTCCACCGTCTCGTCGACGCCGGGCTCCTCGACCTTCACCGGCTGGAAGCGGCGCTCGAGGGCCGCGTCCTTCTCGATGTACTTGCGGTACTCGTCGTTCGTGGTGGCGCCGATCGTCTGGAGTTCGCCGCGCGCCAGCATGGGCTTGAGCATCTGGGCTGCGTCAATCGAACCCTCGGCGGCACCCGCACCCACGAGGGTGTGGATCTCGTCGATGAACAGGATGATGTCGCCGCGCGTGCGGATCTCCTTGAGGACCTTCTTCAGGCGCTCCTCGAAGTCGCCGCGGTAGCGCGAGCCGGCGACCAGCGAGCCCATGTCGAGACTGTAGATCTGCTTGTCCTTGATCGTCTCGGGCACGTCGCCGTGCACGATCGCCTGGGCGAGGCCCTCAACGACCGCGGTCTTACCGACGCCGGGCTCACCGATCAGGACCGGGTTGTTCTTCGTGCGGCGCGAGAGGACCTGCATGACGCGCTCCATCTCAACGCGGCGGCCGATGACGGGGTCCAGCTTGTTCTCGCGCGCGGCCTGCGTCAGGTTGCGGCCGAACTGCTCAAGGATCGCGGAGTTGGAGCGCTCGGGACCACCCGAGCCGCCCACGCCCGCACCGACCGACTCGCGGCCCTCGTCGTCCCCGCGCTGGTAGCCGCTGAGCATCTGGATGACAGTCTGACGCACCTGCGCCAGGTCCGCGCCCTGCTTCGTCAGGACCTGGGCGGCCACGCCCTCGCCCTCCTTGAGGAGGCCGAGCAGCAGGTGCTCCGTGCCGATGTAGTTGTGGCCCAGCTGAAGGGCCTCGCGCAGGCTCAGCTCGAAGACGCGCTTGGCGCGCGGGGTGAAGGGAATGTGGCCCTCGACCGGCTTCTCACCCTCGCCGATGATCTCAATGACCGAGGCGCGAACGGCCTCGCCCTTGATGTCCATCGTCTCCAGGGCCTTGGCGGCGACGCCCTCACCCTCGGAGATCAGGCCGAGCAGCAGGTGCTCCGTGCCGATGTAGTTGTGCTTGAGACCGCGAGCCTCGTCCTGCGCGAGCACGACGACCCGGCGAGCGCGGTCGGTAAAGCGTTCGAACATGCCTCTCCTCGTTTCACAGGACAGGCACTTCGCCGAGCTCGGCGTACACCCGTCCCAGTTGACTGGTTACAGCCTACGGAAAGCTCCCGCGCCGTGCGCGCACTTTCGCCCTGGGCGCAGGGCCAGGGCCGGATCACGGGGCCTCGGCAGCACGAAGCCGAGGCCGGAGCGCGGCACGAGGCCGGAGCGCGGCACAAACTATCGACAGGTATCTATCGACAGGTATCTCTGGGGACCTCACCCAAAAGTTGCACGTAATTCCCCTCGGTCACTTTTCAAGACAGCCCATAAACGTTGCAATTCCAACGACGATATTCCAACACCTGAAAGGTTGCCATGGGAATTACGTGCGAGATTGGAGGGAAACTACGCCTCGACGAGGACCGTGAACGGGCCGTCGTTGACCAGCGAGACCTCCATCATCGCCCCGAACTGGCCGGTTTCGACGTGCAGGCCCCGGCCTCGAAGGTCGGTGACGACCGCGTCGACGAGGGGCTCAGCCTCCTCGCCGGGGGCGGCGTGCGCCCACGAGGGGCGCCGTCCCTTGCGGGTGTCCCCGTACAGGGTGAACTGCGAGATCACGAGGATCGGCGCGCCGCGTCGAGCACGGAACATTCGTCGTCGAGGATGCGCAGCTCGGCGATCTTGCGGGCGACCGTGGCCACCTGCTCGGTGCCGTCACCGCGCTGGACGCCGAGGAGGACGACGAGGCCCTGGCGTCTCTCCCCCGCCTCGGCGGGCACGTCAAGAGCGAGACGGCCGACGACGGTGCCGTCGACGCGGACCTCGCCCGAGGTCGCGCGCTGGATGACGGCGCGCATCAGCGCGACCCCAGGGCCGAGCCGAGGCCGCCGAAGCCCGTGGAACCGCCGCGCTGGCCGGCCTCGCGCGAGAGGTCGGCGCCCGGGCGGGTCTCGGGCGACACGGAGGACTTGCCGTGGACGGGCACGATCTCCTCCTGGGCGGCGGCGACGCCGTCGATGTCGAAGACGGTCGTGACGGGCACGGCGCGGGCGATCAGTGCGAGGGCGACCGGCCCCTCGTCCGCGTGGCGGGCCGAGGAGGTGATGACGCCAACCTGGCGTCCGCCCACCTCGATGGGCGTGCCGGGCGCGGGCAGGTCGCCGCGAGAGCCGTCCAGCTGCAGGTAGGTAAGGCGGCGCGGGGGGCGGCCCAGGTTCAGGACGCGGGCGATGGTCTCCTGCCCGCGGTAGCAGCCCTTCGTCGTGTGGACGGCGCTGCGCAGCCAGTCCACCTCGGGCGGGATCGCGCGGGCGTCGGTCTCGCGGCCCAGGCGAGGCTTCCACGCGGCGATGCGCATGGCCTCCCACGCCAGGTATCCGGAGCGGCGGCGCGAGCCGGCCTCGGGGCACGCAGACAGCCACGCGGCCTCGAACTCGTCCGCGGCATCGCGTGAAACAGCGTGAAACATCATCGGGGTGCGCGCGCCGGGGTGACGCTCGCCCTGGAAGTAGGCAGCCCCGCCTTCCACGATGCCGGGCCACGGGTCCTCCCAGGTCCACAGGAGTCCGGGCAGGCCCGACACCGAATCGGGCGTGTTCGCACCCGCGCGGACCGAGGAGAACACGACGACGTCGCTCTCTGAGACGGCGACCCGCAGCGCGAAGCGCATCGACTCGAGGAACGCCACAAACTCCGACACGTCCGAGCGCTCCACGATCAGGTGCAGCGCCTCCCCGTCGTCGCTCGCGCCCGCCCAGTGCTCGACACGTCCCTCGGGCGAGAGGATCAGCAGCTCGCGGCTCATACCGGGGACGAGGTCGGTGACGATCTGGGAGGCGAGCGACGTCAGCCAGGTGAGCCGATCTGCCCCCGACACGGAAATGACCGCCAGGTCCGGGCGGCGCACCAGCGCACGACCACCCTCGAGGGCCCACTGCTCCCCCGACGGGTCCCCGAAGTGCGGGGTCACGCCGAAGGAGGCCACGGCCTCGTCGACGAACTCGGAATCAACCGAAGGCTCAGACAAGGAAGCCGTCCTGGGAGTCGTCGATGCCTTCAATGATCTCGCCGGACTCGGTCGAGGCCTGCTCGGTGCGGTGCAGGCGGCCGGAGATCTCGACGTCGGCCTCATCCTCGCCGTCGAGCGTGCGCTCCTGCGTCCACATGAGCTCGCCCGCGACCAGGCCGAACATGCGGCCCAGGTGCGTCACGCGGGTGGCACCCACGCCGAGAGCGATCGCGTCGGAGACCATCTGCACGCGCGGGCCGACGCTGACGCCGTCCCACACGGCGCTGTGGCCCTCGGTGGAGGCGGAGGTCGCCGTGAACTCGCGGGAGTTGTACTGGCCCGGGGGCGGCAGCGGCGCGTCGGAGGGGGCGACGGAGACGTACACGGTCTCTTCGCTGATCAGGTCGCCCTTCTTGATTGCGGACAGGCCCTTCGCGGCGTCCCACGTGGGGTCGATCGGCTCGGAGGCCACGCCCGCGTACACGCGGGTCACCAGGCGCATCTGCTCGCCGACGACGTCACCGCGGATCTCCTCGATGACGGGGGAATCCTCGGTGGGTTCTTCCTGGCCGGGGGCGGCAGGGGCAGCGTACATGCCCCACCCCTCCCAGGTTCCAAGCATCCACGCGACGGGAGCGACAAGTGCGGGCAGGTCAGCAGGTATCACCATCATGACTCCAGCCTAACGCCTCGGGTGGACGTGGGCGCGCGAGCAGGGGCGCGCGCAGCTGGCAGCGAAATAGGGACGAGGCCGGGGCCCAGCCGCGCGTTCGCCCAGCCGTCCCAGGGTCTTAGATTCCGCCGATGCGGATCATCGCGTAGACGGGCAGGGCGGCGACGAGGAACTTCGCGGCGCCGCGGCCCAGGATGTTGGCGAGCTCGGCAGAGGATGCGCGCTCGCCCAGCAGCGCGTCGACAACGGAGACGGCGAAGCCGACGCCGAAGCCGGTGACGCCACCCAGGGTCAGGAAGGCGGCGAATTCGCCGAAACGCTTTGCGATGAAGGGGAAGACGACGGGCAGCAGATCCGAGGTCTGCCCAAGGAACCATGCGATCGAGGCGACCACGAGGCCCGCGACGAGGCCCGCGATCACCGCGAAGGCAACGCCGGCCTTCGCGCTACGCCCGAAGCGCGCCGAGGCCGCGCCGATGACGGCCATCAGGGCCGCCATGGGCACAATGCCCGACCAGCGCTCATGGACGGTGAGGGAGACCCACATGGAGCCTGAGGTGACGATCAGGAGGCCGGTGACCGACGAGGCGAGCGCCGCGCTCAGCGCCGTGGAACCCCAGTGTTCGCTCGTGCGCCCCACGGAGTGTCGCGCGGCGCGGGCGCGTCCAAGATCGTCGCCGCGACCAGCGCAACCAGCGTGATGCCCGTCAAGGGTACGGCGATGTCGAGGTTCTTCCAGTAGGCGACCCCGATCGGGGTCAGCGCGCCACCCAGGGCGAGGACCGCCTGGGCGAGCCACGGCATGTGCAGGCGCGCCAGCGTCGGCCAGCCGATAGCCAGCAGGAGGGACGCAACCGCGACGACGGGGCCGACGCTCCAGCGAGACCCGGGCAGCCACCACGCGACGATCGTGGCCGCGGCCAGCACGGTGACGGTGAGAATACCGATGATCGTGGGCACGTGTCGGGTGGCCAGGGTGTCGCGGCGACGTCCGCGACCTGAGCCGGTGCGGCGCCGCGTGGGCGGGGTCGATGTCATCACGCTTCCATGGTCCCACATCTGCGCCCTTCACGAGGCAGGGGCCGCTCGCGCGGGTCGGCTGTCCCAGGCACTGGGTACTGTGTCGGCCCCGCATCACGGCACCACGGCCTCGGCCTCGGCAATGTCGCGCACTGTGGCGCACGCCCCGTGTGGGTTGATGCACGCCGCCACGGGATGCGCGCGGGCGTTGACTGGTCGTACAGTTGTGGGGCACGCCGGACCGGTATGCCCCGGGCTCCAAACTCTGCCGCTACGAGCGGCCTTCGCGCCGACAGGCGCATTCGGTTCGGCGTGCTTTGTCGTACATGCGCGCCGACGGTGGCGCGTGAAACAAGTGGGGGCCGGCGCTGCGTTGCAGCACCGGCCCCCACTGTCGTTCAAAAACCGTCACATGAGCGGGTAGCGCACGATCGTGGCCTCGCGGCCCGGGCCCACGCCGATGGACTGGATGCGGCAGCGCGACAGCTCTTCCAGGCGCTTGATGTAGTCCTGGGCGGCCTGGGGCAGCTCGTCGAAGGAACGGCACTGCGAGATGTCCTCGCTCCAGCCGGGCAGCTCCTCGTACACGGGCACGGCGGCCTCGAAGCCGGCCTGATCGAGGGGCATTTCCTCCGTGCGCACGCCGTCGACCTCGTAGGCCACGCACACGGGGATCGTCTCGTAGCCGGAGAGCACGTCGAGCTTGGTCAGGCAAATGTCGGTCAGGCCGTTGATGCGCGTCGAGTAGCGCATGATGACGGCATCGAACCAGCCGGTGCGGCGCGGGCGACCCGTGGTCACGCCGAACTCGCCGCCCTTGGTGCGCAGCGCCTCGCCGACCTCGTCGTCCAGCTCCGTGGGGAACGGTCCCTCGCCGACGCGCGTCGTGTACGCCTTGGCGACGCCGACAACGCGGTCGATGCGGGTCGGGCCAACGCCGGAGCCGGTGAGCGCGCCGCCCGCAGTCGGGTTGGACGAGGTCACGAAGGGGTAGGTGCCGTGGTCGATGTCGAGCATCGTGGCCTGGCCGCCCTCGAAGAGGACGGTGTCGCCACGGTCCAGCGCGTCGTTGACGACGAGGGACACGTCGCACAGCATCGGCTTGATGCGATCCGCGAAGGACAGCAGGTGGTCCGACACCTCATTGGGATCGAGCGTGGGGATATCCACGGCCTCGAAAATGGTGTTCTTGGGGGCCAGGGCTGCCTCAACCTTGGCGCGCAGCTCCTCAGGGTGGAAGAGGTCCTGGATGCGCAGGCCGATGCGGTTCATCTTGTCGGCGTAGGTGGGGCCGATGCCTCGGCCGGTCGTGCCGATGAGGTTGTTGCCGCGCGCACGCTCGTTCGCCTGGTCCATGAGGCGGTTGTACGGCGGGATGATGTGCGCGTTGGAGGAGATACGCAGGCGCGAGCAGTCAACGCCGCGCTCGGTGATTTCCGCGAGCTCCTCGAAGAGCACGTCCAGGTCGACAACGACGCCGTTGCCGATGATGGGGGTGACGCCTTCGGAGAGGATTCCGGCGGGCAGGAGGTGCAGCGCGTACTTTTCGCCGTCAATAACGACGGTGTGGCCGGCGTTGTTTCCTCCGTTGAACTTCACGACGAGGTCGGTGTGCTGGCCGAGCTGGTCAGTGGCCTTGCCTTTGCCTTCGTCGCCCCACTGGGCGCCGAGCACGATGACGGCGGGCATGAGTATCTCCGTTTAGTTGGGTCTGTTACGCGGGTGCGCGCAACAGACCTATCCTACCGGAGGATTGACGAGGCCGGGGCACCCCAGCTGGTCACGCTAGTTTCCGGCGGCGACCAGGGCGACGCCCACTCCCCACAGGGTGGCGCTCGTCAGCGCGGCGATCAGCTCAATGGCGATCGTCCAGCCGAAGGCCTTGAGTGCGTGGAGGGTGGCCGTCCAGGCTCTCGCAGTGTCATGGCTGCGCAGGTACTCAACACCGAAGATAGCGACAACCATGCCGAGAACGAGGCCAAGGGGCAGGCCAATGAACCATCCAACGACGCCACCGACGGCGCCCCACACGAGCGTGGATTGGGGATTCCCGCCTTGTTCATACCGCGGGCGGGGATCACGTATTTCAGGACCGTTCCGAGAATCAGGACGAGCGCCACGATGGCGAAAATAATCCACGCGGCACGCGTGCCGCTCATCCACGCCCACACGAGAATCGCGCCTCCGACGACGGGCGCGGAGGGCCAGATCTGCACGACCGCACCGATCACTCCGATGAGGATGACGATGCCAACGATGACGGTTCCAAGGACGCTCATGGCCTCATCGTATCGTCTCCGGGTTTCGTGCGATGACGCTCACGCTGATAGCCTGGCCTCGTTACCCCGATCCCCCAGGAGTGCTGATGGATATCACTCCCCCGCGCCTGCCGCTGGATTCCCTCCTCAAGAGGCGCCCCATGACGGTGTTCACCGTGTCGTGTCCGCCGGCGGAGGCCGTCGCGCGCTGCGCACAGTTCTGGCGGCTCATCGGCATCAAACGCGAGTCAACCACGATGTGTAAGCGTTTCGCGGACATCGGCTGGTCGGGCACCGAGGTCACGGTCATGCCCGGGCAGGTCACGACCTCGCGCAGACGCTTCGACGACACGTTCCTGGAACTTGGCGAGATCGCCCCGGGCCTCTTCTTGGGAGGCCTCGCCGTCTACCTGACGTCGAAGGCGGTGCGCGCGCAGCTGCGTCACCTCAACAAGACGACGATCATCGTCGCCGCCCGCCCGATGCCGGGCGCCGAACAGGACCGCAGCGAGCTGTGGTGTTTCCCCTGGGATACGGCGATTCAGCGCGCCCGCCCCGGCAAGGATCCATTCGCCCGCGTCTTCGAGTACCTGCACACGTCCCTGCACCAGCAGGGCATCCTGGTGGTTCCCCCGCGCCTCGTCGACGGTGAGGAACTGCCCGAGGACCACCCCCTCTCCCCCGCCAACATCGCCCAGATGCGGGGCAGCTTCCTCGATCCCGTCACCAAGTTTCTCCCGTCGAAGGAGCGGTCATGACCCCTGGTTTCTCGCTGCGACGGATTTTCAACCGCCGCAGGAGAAGGCATCATGCACAGTGAAGCAATGAAGAAGCGACAGCACCGCCGCGACAACGGAGAATCGCGATGAACTCTTTCATCTCAAGTATGCAGCAAGGCTTCAACGAATCTTTCAGCACGATCACCGTTTTTCAGCTGTCAGTGTCCCGGTCCGATGCTGTCTCCCGCTGCGTCGGTCTCTGGAAGACGAAGGGGGCCCACTGCGCCAGTATCGGCATGCAAGAGCAATTCAAGCAGCGGGGATGGACTGGAACGGAACTGGTCATCGGACACAGCGGTCGCGCATTCCTGACTAATGTTCTCTTCGAGACACGCTCATACCGTCGCCTCTTGTCATACGCCCCCTCCCTCGTGCCCGACCGAATCAAGCGAGCCGCCATCACCAAGGTGCACGTGGATATCATTGCGCGCACAATCGAGGCGAATCGGGGCCAGTGACTGAACTGTGGTGCCTCACTGATTGGGCAACACGGATGAATCTCAGCGGCCTCGAAAACAGTTACGCTGAATCGTCGATGCACTCACTCGAAGAGTCCTTCAACGCACAGGGCATCATGACTGCACCCGCCCGTCACCTCAATCGCTGGGATATCCCCTCAGACGTCCCCCCTCTCACTCCCCGAGCTCACGGCAATGCGCAAGGCTGCGAAGAAGAGCAGACAATAGTCTCCCTCCCGGACGGTCACCATGGGGCTTCCCATGCCTCGTCGATCCCCAGGGAATCTCGCGCAATAGTACCCTGACACCAGAGCGCATCTCGTTTACGTCGGGACCGTGCAGGCACCGACATCCCTCCCGCGCCCACACCGGAGGAACACCATGAGTCCCCTATTTTCTTCTCTCGGCCGCAGCCTCTCCTTGATTCGCCAGCCGCTCATGCGCTACGCCTGTCCGTACCTCCCGACGAGGCCGTGGCACGCTGCATCACTCTCTGGCGAACAGCGAAGATTCGCTGCGAAACGCCCGGCATGCGCGAGCAATTCGCTCAGACTGGATGGATAGGAACCGAACTGGTCATCGGCAACAACGGGAAGGCTCTCTTCACCGATTTGGTCGCTTCGTCCAGTGTGACTGTCGCCGTCACCGCACTGTTTCCGCAGGCAGTACCCAACCGATTGAAGCGCGCCTTTCTCGAAAAGACGTTCGTCGAGATCATCGCCCGCCCAATCCGCGGAGGCGTAACTCCCGCGTGCGAACTATGGTGCCGCGTCGATTTCACATCGATGGGCGAAACGACCTTTCCCGAGGACTTCCTCGCCTCGATGTTCACAAAGATTGAACATTCTTTCCGGAAATCCGGAATTCTAATGTCTGGACCGGACCGTCCCATGGCCCACGAAGTGCCGGCGGACGTTCCACTGACGATGCCGGCGCTCACGACAATGCGCAAGGCTGCGAAGAAGAGCAGACAATAGTCTCCCCTCCCGGACGGTCACCACGAGGCCTCCCCCTGCCTCGTCGATGCCCGGGGAGTCCCACGCGATAGTATCCTGACACCACAGCGCATCTCGTTTGCCTCGTGGCCGTGCTGATGCACTGACACAGGTCTTGCAGGAGGAGGTGGCTCATGACCCCTGGTTTCTCGCTGCGACGGATTTTCAACCGCCGCAGGTACTTCTACGCCAGGGTCGCCCTCGACCCGCAGCAAGCTCTCGACCTGTGCATCGGCTACTGGGTGTCGACCGGCGCCTGGGGCGAAACGCCGGGGATGCGCGAGCAGCTCGCCCAGCAGGGGTGGGTCGGCACCGAGATCACGACCGGCAGCGACGCTCGGCACATCGCCGTCTCATCCCTCTTTGACGAGATCCCGCCTCTCGGCCTCTTCCCCTCCACGGCGCCTCGCAACGTCAAACGGACTCGCCAGGAAAACACGCCTATCCTCATCGCCGCACGCTCCTGCTCGGTCGCAGGACGCCCCGCGAGCGAAGTGTGGTGCTTCGACTCCAGCTGGGACACTGGACGCCCAGGTCACGGAGGCCTTCATGGACCAGTCCTTACGCGAGCTCGCCCACACCCTGCAGATGCGCGGGGTGCTGGTGGAGGAGCCCCGGTTCTTCTTTGGCGGCGACCTACCCTCGGATCACCTCTTCACCATGGACGGCGTCCTGTCGATGCGCAGGGCCGCCAAGAAAGAGTACGGGTGGAAACAGCGCCGCTTCCCACGAAAGGGCGACTCATGAGCACGGGGACATCTGCTTTCTCACTGCGCCGGATGGTCTTCCGTCGCAGGTACCTACACGCGCTCGTCGCAACCAATCCGCATGAGGCGGCCGCTCGCTGCATCAACTACTGGGCGTCGAGGTGGAGAAGCACCCCGGTGGAGACGCCGGGAATGCGCGAGCAGCTCGCCCAGCATGGATGGGTTGGCACCGAGATCGCGGACGGCCTCGATACGTTGGGCGGACTATTTTCCACCGTGGCTGACGCGATTGCGCGCAGCGACCTGTTCCCGCATTCTGCCTCGCAGCCTGCCTCTCAGCCTGCCGCAACCGCTCGCTATCAGACGTCGCGGATCCTCATCGCAGCACGGCCCTGGTCGGCCGAAGGACGCGTCGCGAGCGAAGTGTGGTGCTTCGACACCCGGGTAAGCCAGCGCAACACCCCCACCACCAAGGAAGACGTCGGCCACTACCTCCAGGACCTCGCCGTCACGCTGCAGCTCGATGAGCTACTGCTCGCGCAGCCAGAACTCCTCTTCGAGGGCGATCTACCAACAGACCACCTCTTCGCGGGACGGAACGTGATCGCAATGCGCCAGGCCGCCAAAAAAGAGTCTCGCCGCGGGCGCTGACGCACCCACGGCGAGACAACAGATGGTTCGGAAGGCTCAGCCCTGCGCTCGCA
>CAKMQM010000168.1:0-5894 GCA_927911615.1 uncultured Xylanimonas sp. | reverse complement strand
CGCCAGCCTCCCGTAGGCTGGACGTGCGCGTGCGCGCCCCCGTGGCCCAATTGGCAGAGGCAACCGACTTAAAATCGGTGTGTTGTGGGTTCGAGTCCCACCGGGGTACAGACCAGCGGTGTCATCGACGAGGCCGTGGCCAGTTCGTGGAACTCGCTGCGCGTGTAGACGCCGCGTTGCGCTGCGCGCATAATGGTACGTGTCCCACCCGTGGATGCCTCGTGCGACACTAGAGGCAGCACATCACTGACCAAGGAGGAAATATGGCCAACCCGGTGATGAACTCGATCGTCAAAGACTGGTCGACCCAGCAGACGACTCCCGCCGGATACCCCGCGATGCCCGGGTACCAGCCCGCCTCGCAGCAGGCGCAGAACCCCTACGGTGGCTCGACGAACCCCTACGCGCAGGGCGGTGCCGATGCGCAGTACGGCTACGAGACCTCCATGGACTCCTACGAGGCGATGCTGAATGCGCCCGCCGCCGACGCGGTGGACCGCGGGGCGATGACCTACGACGACGTCGTGGTCAAGTCCCTCATGTGCTTCGGCCTGCTTCTCGTGGGCGCGGTGGCCGGATGGATGACGGGCATCGTTGCGCTGAGCGCTGCCATGCTCGTGGCCTTCGCTGCTTGTGCCGTGACGCTGGGCCTGGGTCTGTTCATCCAGTTCTCGAAGAAGGTCCGCCCGGGTGCGATCGTCGCCTACTCGCTCATTGAGGGCTTCGTTCTCGGCGCGTTGTCCTGCGCCTTCGAAATGATGTACCCGGGCATCGTGGTGAGCGCTGTTCTGGCGACTCTCGTCGTCATCGGCGTGACCCTGGGCGCCTTCACGATGGGCTTCGTGCGCAACTCGTCGACGCTGACCCGCGTCGCGGGCATCGGCTCCTTCGCATTCTTCATCTACTACATGGCGAGCCTGTTCCTGTCGGGCACCGGCCTCGTGAATATGACGGCCGTTCGCAACACCACCATCTTCGGTATTCCGCTCGGCGTCATCATCGGCGTCCTCGCCGTCTTCTTCGGCGTGCTGTGCCTCGTGCGCGACTTCGATGCCGTCAAGGTCGGCGTCGCCAACAACGTGCCTGAGAAGTACTCGTGGCTGTGCACCTTCGCCATCATGACCGACGTCATCTGGATCTACCTCGAGATCCTCAAGATCCTGTCCTACTTCATGCGCCGCGACTGACGCGCCGCTCCACCGATTTACCTCAAGGAAAGACACCATGGAAAACATTTCTGTGACCGGCGAATTCGGCCGCAAGCCCGCCCTCTCCTTCGACGGCACCCCCTCCGACGAGCTCGTCGTCGAGGTCCTGCACGCCGGTGACGGCCAGGTCGTCGAGGCCGGCGATACGATCACGTGCCACTACTACGGCGCGGTCTTCGGCTCTGACGTGGACTTCGATAACTCCTTCGACCGCGGCGGCGCCCTGTCCTTCCAGATCGGCGTCGGAATGGTCATCCCCGGCTGGGACGAGGGCCTCGTGGGCAAGCGCGTGGGCGACCGCGTCCTGCTGTCCATCCCCTCCGAGCTCGGCTACGGCGAGCGCGGCGTGCCGCAGGCCGGCATCCCCGGCGGCGCGACCCTCGTGTTCGTCACCGACATCCTGGGCGTGAACTGATCTCACGCGATGTGGGGCGGGCCGGCACAAACGTGCCGGCCCGCCCCGCATCTGTCTCACGCGTTGGCTACTCGTGGGGGAGCGCCGGGCAGGCGACGCCCGTGCGGGCGTGGCACTCGTAGCCGCCCGGGTTCTTGAACAGGTACTGCTGGTGGTAGTCCTCCGCGTACCAGAAACGCGCGGTGGAGTCCCCGTCGGGTGCGGCAGAAATGACGGTCTGAATCGGGCCGAAACCGCGCTTCGTGAGCACCTCCTGGTAGGCCGCGCGCAGGGCAGTTGCGTCGCGCAGCTGCTCGGGCGTGGTCGTCCAGATCTGTGAACGGTACTGATCTCCGATGTCGTTGCCCTGTCCGCCCACCTGCGTCGGATCGTGGATCTCAAAGAAGAGCCGAACCAGGTTCGCGGCGCTCGTTTGCGCGGTATCGAAGACAACGCGCACGGTTTCCGCATGACCCGTCGAGTGAGAACACACCTGCTCGTACGTCGGGTTGGGCGAATGTCCGCCCATGTAGCCGGTCGCCGTGGTCACAACCCCGGGAGCGTTCCACAGGGCCTTCTCGACGCCCCAGAAGCACCCCGCGGCAAGGTAGATGACCTCCTGGCCTGCCCCGGCCTCGTCCCTCATGTTCGAGCCGAGGACCGCGTGCGTGGAGACGTGAACGTTCGTGTGTGCCTTTTTGAAAAACGATGTCATACCTCCCAGTATGCGCCCCTCGTGGCAGGTGAGCGCGCTGCGCGAACGGAAATGTGGTCGCAGGCGAGTATGCTTAGGGGTGAACGAAAAGGAGGGACCGTGGCCGACACTCAGGAACAGCCGCGCTGGAAGCTATCCGACCTGATGGGCAGGCTCTCAGCTGCCCTGCCGACGAAGCATGCGGATGAACCCGCACCCGCGCCCGTCATGGTGTCCGTGCGCGAGGAACACGAGGACGAGCGCGACGTGGCGGCCGCCGTCCCGCGCACCCTCCGTGTGGCCGCGGCGATCTCGTGGCGCACTCTGGTCGTCGCCGGCCTGGTCTTGGCTGTGCTGTGGGGCATCGCGCGCCTGACGATCGTCATCATGCCGGTCGCGATCGCGCTGACGGTGGCGGTGCTTCTCGAACCCCTCGTCTCCTGGATGCGCCGCCGCCTGCACTTTCCCTCGTCGCTGGCCGCAACCGTCGGCCTGCTCGTCTTCTTTGCAGCCGTTGCCGGCGCGCTGAGCCAGGCCGCCGCCGAACTCATTCAGCAGGTCCCGCAGCTGGCTCAGCAAGCCGCTGAGGGTTTCCATGCCCTGCTCGACGCGATTGTGCACAACGAGTTCCTGCAGAACGGGCCGTTGAAGATGGACACGACCGTCCTGACGAATGTAGCCGATCAGCTGCGTTCCGAGCTGGTGAACTGGCTGAATAGCAACAAGGAAACGCTGGCGACCGGTGCCCTGAGCATCACCTCTTCGGTGGGCACGCTGGCCACGTCCGGCCTGACGATGCTCTTCTGTCTGTTCTTCTTCCTGAAGGAGGGGCGCTCGATCTGGCTGTGGTGTGTGCGCCTGCTGCCCGCCCCCGCCCGCGTTCCCGTCCATGAGAGCGCGATCCGCGGTTGGGCAACTTTCGGCTCCTACGTGCGCACGCAGATCCAGGTGGCTGCTATCGACGCGATCGGTATCGCGCTGGGCGCGTTCTTCCTGGGCGTGCCCCTGGCCATCCCGATCGGTGTCATCACCTTCTTTGCGGCGTTCGTGCCGATTCTGGGCGCCCTGACGTCCGGCGTCATCGCGGTGCTGGTGGCGGCCGTGAACGGCGGCCTGACGAAGGCGATCATTATGCTCGTCATCATCCTGGTTGTCCAGCAGGTCGAATCCAACATCCTGCAGCCCTTCATGATGTCGGACGCGGTGTCCCTGCACCCCGTCGCCGTCATGCTCGTCATCACCGCCGGATCCGCGATTGCGGGCATTGCGGGCGCGATCTTCTCGGTGCCGATCGCGGCCTTCATCAACGCGACCGTCATGTACCTGCACGGGTACGACCCGATGCCCGAGCTGGCGACTGCTCAGGACCGGCCGGGCGGCCCTCCCGGCATGCTCGAGGAGAAGATCGCGGCCTCCTACGCGGGTAAGCCCGATACGCGCCCGTACGTTGCTCGTGAGGAGCTGAACGAGGACGAGGTCGTGGCGTCCGTGGATCTTCACGTCGAGGCCCGCGTCGAGTCGGAGGAGGACACCGCTTCGGAGGAGGCGCCGGCCGCTGAGAAGCAGAAGCCGGGCGAGCCTCCGACTCCTCACGTGGAGGCGTAAGGTTTCTTTACGTCGCGTATGCAATGCGAAGCGGGTCCCACCACATGGTGGGACCCGCTTCGCGTTAATGTGGGTGGGCGAGGCCGCGTGGGCCTGCTCGCCTCGGGGCTCAGCCTTCGAAAGGCTTGGCGTCGAGGATCTCGACCTCGATCATGCGACCCGTGGGGGCCTCGAAGGAGAGCTTGTCGCCGGCCTTGTGGCCGATGACGGCGGCGCCCAGGGGAGCCTGCGCGGAGAAGACCTGAATGCCCAGGTCGCCGCCGGCGTCACGCGAACCGAGCAGGAACTTCTGCTCGCGGCCGGCCACCAGGGCCGTGACGACCATGCCGGGCTCGACGATGCCGTCGTCGGCGGGGGTCTCGCCGACCTCGGCGTGCTCCAGCATTTCCTGGAGGGCCTGGATGCGGGTCTCGTTCATGGACTGCTCGTTGCGCGCAGCGTGGTAGCCGCCGTTCTCGCGCAGGTCGCCCTCCTGGCGGGCGGCGTCGATGAGGCGCGCGATCTCGACGCGCTTGACCTCGACGCGCTCCTTCAGCTCGCTTGCGAGCAGGTCGTACTGGGCCTGCGTGAGCCACTGTGTGTCAGCCATGGTTCCTCCAATGACGTGTCAGTAATCGAGCGCCGACACACGGGTGCCGGCGCGCATGGTGTCGAGTGTAGCAACATTGTGCCAGGCCACGAGGGCAGCCTGGCCGGGTGGCGCGTCAGGAATTCAGGACCGCCAGGTAGACGGCGACGCAGTGGCAGGCCCACGCGGCGACGGTGAAGGCGTGGAAGATCTCGTGGAAGCCGAACCAGGTGGGGGAGGGGTCGGGCTTCTTCGTTCCGTAGACGACCGCGCCGAGCGTGTAGAGGACTCCTCCGGCAACGATCAGCCACACCACGATGGGGCCGCCGCCCGCCCACAGCTGGGGCAGATACCAGACCGCCACCCACCCGAGTGCGACGTAGACGAGGGTGGTCAGCCAGCGCGGTGCGCTGGGCCACAAGAGGTTGAGGAGGATGCCGGCGATCGCCCCACCCCACACGACAGAGAGGAGAACCGTCGCGTCAAAGCGGTCCAGGAGTGCGATCGTGATCGGCGTGTAGGTGCCCGCGATGAGCAGGAAGATGTTGGAGTGGTCGAGGCGCTTCCACATGATCTCCCAGCGCGGGGCCCAGTAAAAGCGGTGGTAGGCGGCCGAGACACCGAAGAGGATGAGGGAGCACGCCAGGTAGACGGCGGATCCGATCTTCGTAGGGGTCGTGGGCGCCAGACAGACGAGGACGATGGACGCGGCCAGGGACAGCGGGGCGGCGGCCAGGTGCAGCCAGCCGCGCAGCTTGGGCTTGATCTGCACGAGCTGGCCCGAGAACCATTCCTTGGGCGTGAGCGATGCGATCTTCATTCGTTCCCCCTGTCAACCTGTCAACATTTCTTACGAGTCCGTAGGTTACTACGCCGTAACTTGTTGCGATAGGCGTGTTCTCGCACTCCGAGAGTGATTGTGTTTCCCTGCCGTCCTACGGCGCGATACCCTTAGTGCCATAAGAGTACGCCGCACCGCGGGGTGCGACAGCAGCAGGAGGGACATCATGGCCCAGTGGAACATGCTCTACGACATGTACGAGCGTCGCCTCAAAGCTGAGCTGTCTGACGCTGCCGTGCCCGCCCACATCGGCGTGATCCTGGACGGTAACCGCCGCTGGGCGAAGTCCCTGGGCGCGACCGCCTCGCAGGGACACCGCGCTGGCGCCGGGAAGATCAGCGAGTTCCTCCAGTGGTCCGACGATGCGGGTGTGTCGATCGTGACGCTGTGGCTCCTGTCCACCGACAATCTCTCGCGCGATGCCGGCGAGCTGGGCGAGCTGCTGCGTATCATCTGCGAGGCCGTCTCCCTCCTGGCGGATCAGGGCGCTGGAAGCTGGCCGTCGTCGGCGCCTGTCCCTGCTGCCCGAGAAGGTGGCCGAGGACCTGCGTGCGTCCGTCGCGCGCACCGCCGACGTGCAGGGA
>CAKMQM010000167.1:0-4493 GCA_927911615.1 uncultured Xylanimonas sp. | reverse complement strand
ACCCCGTCCCCTACCCCCCACCGGCTCCCAGTCGGGTAACTGAGGAAGGACCACGACCATGACTACCTCGAACGACGACCAGACCACCCAGCTGCCCGAATTTGACGAGACGATGCCGCTGTTGACGACTCCCGCACCCTCCGTCGGCACAGGTCAGGACGCGACCACGGAGATGCCGACCTCGTCACCGGACCTCTCCTCGGACCCACTCGCGATCTTCCGCGAGTCCCCGACGACGCAGATGCCTGCCGATCCCTTTCGGGCAGACGCTGGCGCTGAGGGCCAGGCGGGCGCATCGGGCGCTCAGGGCGCACAGGCGCAGGCCGGCGCTCCCCGCTGGCTCTGTAGGCACGGGCGCACGCACCGCCTTCGACCCGGCCTCCACGGGCGAGACGGCTCCTCGGGGGCACGAGGCCGGGGCAGCCGCCGGCGCTCAGGCGAGGCCGGGCGCTTCACCCGCACCGGGTGCCCAGACGTGGAGCGCTCAGAGCGGACTCGCTGCCACCTACCCGCTGCCCGAGGCCCCCCGTAGGGGAGTGCGCGTCGGTTCGTTCGTGTGGGCTCTCCTGGTGTGTATGGTAGGCGCTTTCCTCATCGCCGAGGCCTACATCACGAACCTCGATCTGCCGGTTCTCGGGATCAGCGCGATCGCGATCCTCGGCGTCATCCTGATCCTCACGGCTCTCTTCTCTGGAAGCTCCAAGAAGACTCCGAAGCAGGGCGCAGGCACACCGGCCGCCCCCGACCCAGCCAACGCAATCCGCAGGGACTGACGCGGCCGTACAACACGCACACAAACGGGGTGGGCCCGGGAACCGATTGGTTCCCGGGCCCACCCCATTGCTTGTCAGAAGCGTCCGACTCAGAGCAGATCCAGCATCGCCGGAGCCACCAGCTTCAGGACTTCTACGACCTTCCTTCGCGTTGGGGGCATCCACTGCGAAGGCGGCCATCTGCTGGCAGGTCGCCAGGTCGTGCATGCGCAGGGCGGCGCGCACGGCGTTGACCTTCGACGGAGCCATCGACAGGGAGGCGACACCCAGGCCCGTGAGGACCAGGGCCAGCAGCGGATCGCCGCCGGCCTCGCCACACACGCCGATCGGCTTGCCCGTCGCACGACCGCCGTTGCAGGCGTGGCGGATCATCTCGAGGACCGCGGGCTGCCACGGATCCAGGAGGGGTGCCAGGTTGCCGTCCAGGCGGTCGGCAGCCATGGTGTACTGCGTCAGGTCGTTCGTGCCGATGGAGGCGAAGTCCACGATCGACAGGAGCTGCTCGGCACGCAGGGCGGCCGCGGGCACCTCGATCATGATGCCGACCTTGGGCAGGCCGTAGCCGCGTGCCTTGTCGACGAACCACTTGGCTTCAGCGGCGGTCGACACCATGGGAGCCATGACCCACAGCTCCGCGCCCGTCGCCTTGTGGGCGGCGGCCAGAGCCTGCAGCTGCGTGTCGATGAGGTCCTCACGCACCTGGCACAGGCGCAGGCCGCGCACGCCCAGGGCGGGGTTCTCTTCGGCACCCAGATCCGCGAAGCTCAGCGGCTTGTCGGCGCCCGCATCGAGGGTACGCACGACGACGCGACGGTCACCGAAGGCCTGCAGGACCTTCGTGTAGGTATCGGTCTGCTCCTCCAGCGTCGGGGCCTCCGAACGCTCCAGGAACAGGAACTCCGTGCGGAACAGGCCCGATCCCTCGAGGTCAAACTTCGAGGCCTTCATCGCGTCGTCAACCGTGCCGATGTTGGCCAGGAGCTTGACGGGGTAGCCGTCGTAGGTCGCGCCCTTGCCGGTCGAGCCTGCCAGGGCGAGCGCGCGGCGACGCGAGCGTTCCTTGAGCAGGTCCACCTCCTTATCGGTGGGGGCGACGATGACCTCGCCGACGCCACCGTCGAGGGCCAGCATCGTGCCTTCCTCGACAGCCATGATGCCCTCGGCCTTGACGATCGCAGGAATACCCAGCTGGCAGCCAGGATCGCCGTGTGCGAGGTGGGACCGCCGACCTCGGTGATGATGCCGAGGACGGTCTCCGGGTTCAGCGTCGCGGTCTCGGCGGGCGCCAGGTCGCGTGCCACGAGGACGACGGGGCCATCGAAGGCCGGGACGCCGGGCTCGGGCAGGCCACGCAGCTCGCAGATCGCGCGGTCGCGCACGTCGTAGAGGTCGGTCGCGCGCTCGGCCATGTAGCCGCCCAGGCTGCGCAGCATCTGCGCGTAGTCCTCGACAGCGTCATGGACGGCCTGGGTGACACCGAGGCCTTTCTTCAGCTTCTTGTCAACGGCCTTGGCCAGGCCGCGGTCACCCGCGAGCTGGGCGGTGGCCTTGAGGATCGCCTTCGTCTCCTCCGGTGCGTTCGCAGCGCGGTCGCTCAGACGAGCGGAAACGGCCGCAAGCGCCTCACGGACACGTGCGCCGTCGGCGGCAGCGTCGACGCTGCCCGGCTCCGTCGTGTCGACGCCGGGGGCGGGCTGGACGATCGCGGCGGGAGCTGCAGCGGTACCGGCGGAGACGCCGATGCCGTGCAGGACGTCGTGCGTCGCCATCAGCTCACTCCTGGTCGAGGTCGCGCGAGAGCAGCTCGACGAGCGAGTCAAGCACCGCGCCCGCGGAATCGTCCTCGGTAGACAGGGTGACGACGTCGCCGTGCTTGGCACCCAGGGTCATGATTTCGAGGAGCGACGCGGCGTCGGCCTCCTCGCCATCGAAAGCGATGGTGACCTCGACGCCGGAGTCGTCAACGGCCTCGGCGAGGACGGAAGCGGGACGTGCGTGGAGGCCAACGGAGGAACCAATTGCAACGGTGCGGGAAATCATGGTCGTTCCTTTCAAATGCGGGTATGTCCATCGTGAGACACAGGTGCCCGTACGGCCCATGGTAACGGGCTTCGATACCCACGCAAAACCCGATATCACGGACAGTGACATGGGATACATCACCCTTATAAATGCCGAAAAACCATGCGCCAACAGACTTCTCCGCCGACCGAGACGATGCCACTACGCAACACCCAACCCCGGCCTCGCCGACGTGACGCAAGACCCCCCTCCACCTCACCAACTACACTAGAGAAATACCGAGGAAAGGAAAGGAGAGCGCGCATGAGTTCACGCGAACCCACGCTGGCCGACGTCGCCGAGCTGGCCGGAGTGAGCCTGACGACCGTGTCGCGCGTTCTCAACAACCGCGGGTACCTGTCGGAGAAGACAAAGAAGAACGTTGCCGACGCGATCGAGACGCTCGGCTACCGCCCAAACTCGCTGGCTCGCGCCCTGCATGGCAAGCGCACGCAGACGGTCGGCCTCATCGTTCCCGCAGTCTCCCTCCCCTTCTTCGGCGAGCTGGCCGTCGAGGTGGAGAACGCCCTCGCCGACGCCGGTTACCGCATCCTCATTTGTAATTCCATGGGCCGCGCAGACCGCGAGCGCGAGTACCTGTCGCTGCTTGTTGGAAACCGCGTGGACGGCATCATTTCGGGCGCCCACAACGAGGGCCTGGGTGAGTACGACACGATCCGTATGCCCCTGGTGACGATCGATCGCGAGCTGAGCCCGTCCATCCCGAACGTGCGCTGCGCGAACGAGGAGGCGGGTGCCATGGCGACGCGCGCGCTTATCGAGGGCGGGTGCCGCCATCCCCTGCTGCTCACGTCCCGTTCGGGTCCGCGTAACCTGCGCGAGGCCGGTTACCGCACCGAGGTCGAGCGCGCGGGCCTGACCCCGCGCGTGGTCACCGTGCCCTTCGATACGCCGACGCCGCAGCGTTTCGCGATGGTGCGCGACGCCCTGGACGAGGCTCGCGCTACCGCTCCCGTCGACGGTGTTTTCGCGACCGATGATCTGCGGCCGCCGAGGTCCTTGAGTGGGCGCGCACGCGCAATCTGACGGTCCCCGCTGACCTGTCCATCATCGGTTTTGACGGCACGGAGACGATGCGCCGCGCCCTCCCCCACTTGGCGACGATCTGCCAGCCCATCGAGGACATCGCCCGGGCTGCGGTGTCGATCCTCCTCGACCAGATCGAGGGCAAGGCTCCGCGTTCCTTGTCCGACGAGGCCGGGCGCCCGCGCTCAGACGGTTGAGTTCTCGGGCACGCTGATTCCGGGGCGTTCGATCAACGCCTGAGCGCGTCACGCGCCGCGAGGCTGTCACCGTTTACCGCTGCCCCGGGTTATTGGGGCGCCCGATACCACCGGCACGACAGACGGGTGGGCGGCACCAGCACTTCGCTGATGCCGCCCACCCGCTATGTCGAGGCTGGCTCCCGGGAAGCTCAGGCTTCCTTGGGGGCCACGTCGAGCAGCGCGTCGCCGCGCTGGATCTGACCGCTCGCGACCGGGGTGACGGCACCGAACTTCTTCTTGTTCGTCACGACGACGGGCGTGATGGTCTCGTAGCCGGCCTCTCGGATCACGTCGAGTCGACCTCGGCGAGCACGTCGGCCGCGGCGCACGACGTCGCCTTGGCGACGCGGGCGTGAAGCCTGCCTAAGCTTGA
>CAKMQM010000166.1:0-10771 GCA_927911615.1 uncultured Xylanimonas sp. | reverse complement strand
CGCAGCCGGCGAGCAGGGAGCCGAGCATGACGGTGTCGGCGCCGGCCACGAGGGCCTTGCCGATGTCACCCGAGTACTGCAGGCCGCCGTCCGCGATGAGCGGGACGCCGGCGGGGCGCAGGCCTTGGCGGCCAGGTGGATCGCGGTGATCTGGGGGACGCCGACGCCGGCGACGACGCGGGTCGTGCAGATCGAGCCGGGGCCCACGCCGACCTTGACGGCGTCGACGCCCGCGTCGATGAGCGCCTGGGCGCCCTCGGTCGTGGCGACGTTACCACCGATGATGTCAATGCCCTCAAACGTCGGATCAGCCTTGATGCGGCGGATCATGTCGAGAGCGAGCTGGGCGCCGCCGTTCGCGGTATCGACGACGAGGACGTCCACGCCGGCCTCGGCCAGGGCGGTGGCGCGCTCCCAGGTGTCACCCCAGTAGCCGACGGCAGCGCCGACGACGAGGCGCCCGCGCGAGTCCTTCGTGGCGTTGGGGTACTGCTCGGTCTTGACGAAGTCCTTGACGGTGATGAGGCCGGTCAGATGGTCGTTGTCGTCGACGATGGGCAGCTTTTCGACGCGGTGCTCGGCCAGCAGGTGCTTGGCGTGCTCACGGGAGATGCCGACCTGGCCGACGACCAGCTGGTCGCGCGGGGTCATGCAGTCGCGCACGCGCAGGGTGGCCCACTCGTCCTGGGGGACGAAGCGCAGGTCGCGGTTCGTGATGATGCCCAGGAGGGTGCCGTCCTCGTTCACGACGGGCAGGCCGGAGACGCGGTAGTGGCCACAGAGGCTGTCGAGTTCGTCGATGGTGGCGTCCGGACCGACGGTCACCGGGTCCTCGACCATGCCGGATTCGCTGCGCTTGACCTGGCGGACCTGCGCGGCCTGTTCCTCGATGGAGAGGTTGCGGTGGAGGATGCCGATGCCGCCCTGGCGGGCCATGGCGATGGCCATGCGCGCCTCGGTGACGGTGTCCATGGCGGCGGACAGGAGCGGGATGCGCAGCGAGATGTTCTTCGTCAGGCGACTGCTCGTGTCAACGGATGAAGGAACGACGTCCGTGAGCTCGGGTAGGAGCAGGACGTCGTCGTAGGTGAGGCCGGTCAGGCCGAAAGGATCATGTGTAGCGAGTTCTCCCATGGGCTAATTGTAGGCGGTCGGTAGCGCTTTCGCGTAGTCGCTTCCACGCACACCTCGAAGCCGGGCATCGGGGGACGAGGCCGGGGACCCTCAGCAATCGTCAGGAGGACGCGCTCTGGCTGGCCTGGGAGGCGTAGCGGCCGGCGGTCGCACCGGTGACTGTGAGATGGATCGGGGCGGCGCCTCGTGCCAGCATGCGGGCGGCGGTGAGTGCGTCGGGGCGCCCCTCCCACACGAGCATGGAGACGGAGCCGTCGGGGGCGATCTCGTGGATCCAGCGGCCCATGCCGGCGCGCGCGTGGGAGTCGGCCCAGGCGATGGCGCGGGCGTAGTCGACGGCGAGGTCCTCGGCGCGCGAGGGGTCCACGACCTCGGCGAGGACGCGGGCGGCGCTGGCTGCCTCGCACACGACCCAGTGCATGCGTTGGGGGGCGGCGACGACACCGGCGGGGTCGAGGGTGTAGACGATGCCGCCCACGCCCTCGTTCGTCCATCCGTCGGCGAGGGCACGGTCGTAGAGCGCGGTCGCGGTGTCGATCATCCAGGGGCCGGGTTTTTCGCCCATGTGGGTGAGGATCGCGTAGGTCTGCCCGATGAGGCGGGCGGCCTTGAAGCCGAGGCCGGGGAGCGTATCTCCGGGTCGGATGAGCTCGACGGGAGCCTGATCGGAGGAGGCGGGCAGGGGTCGCCATTCCTCGTCGTAGAGGTCGGGCAGGGCGAAGCCGCATCGCGCGGCGGTCTCTCCGACGAGGCGCAGGATCGAGCGCGCACGGTCGAACCAGACGCGCTCCCCCGTCGCCTCCCAGGCGGCCAGGTAGGCCTGGGCGGTGTCGAGGTTTGTAGAGAGTCGACGCAGGGGCGACCGGCGCCCGGTCGCGGCATCAATCTCTTCGCGCACGGCGCCGGTGCCCGGGTCCCACCAGCGCTGATCCTGGTCCGCGTCGAGATCGGCGAGTAGGTCGCGTGCCTCCTCGTGCCCGACCATGGCGGCAGCGGCGGCCGCACCGATCATCGCGGACTGTGCGCGCTGGGAGAAAACCGCACGGGGAACGGGGGTGGCGCTGTTCTCTGACGTGGGAACGACCTCGGCGTACCAGGAGCCATTCGGAGCGCGCAGGGGGCCTGCGAGGGCGGCCAGGCCGTGGTTGACGAGGTGTGCGGCCCCCTCGATGCCTCGCATCTGCGCGAGAGCAAAGACGTGGGTCATCCGGGCGCTGATGCGCGCGTCGAGGGGACGCCCGAGGTCGACCTGACCGTCGGCGCGCAGGAAGGCGAAACCGACCCGCGCCTTCGACCGGGAAGCGAAGGCGACGAGCGCGTCAAAATCAGCGTCAAAAGCGCGGCACAGATCTTCGTTGTTCCAGGGGGCGTTCATGACTGTTCTCCTGCCGGTACGTGCCTTCACGGTATCACCTGTCCAGGCACCGCGGGTGGAGGTGGGGGCCGCGTGCGCGCAGTTGAGGACGCAATTGCGCGTGAGCCGTCAAGGCGTCAGGAACGGCCGACGAGCTCCAGGTCGGCCTGGGGCGCGAGGAGGGCGAGGGCCTCCTCGACGCAGGCGCTGATGGTGCGCACGCGCTGCACCTGGGGCGAGAGGATCTCGGGGGCGTCCGCACCCACCATGATCGTCGGCACTCCGTAGCGCGCGACGAGGTTTTCCACCGTTTGCGCGCACTCGAGACCGCATCCGAGGACGACGGTGAGGGCAGGGACGCCTCCGCGCACGTACTCGCGGAAGCGTTCGGTGGTGCTGACGCCGCCGTAGTTTTCGCTGGAGAGCATGCGCACGTCGCAGCCGTACCAGGCCAGGGCGACGCCGATGACTTGGGCGGCGGTCTCGTGGAGCGAGTCGGAGATGATCGCGACGCGGTCCCCTCCGACGAGGGAGCGGGCCGGGCGAGACTGGTACACGGAGCGGCACACGCGCTGGAAGGCGTTGACCAGCATGAGGGCGGGCGCACTGCCGATGGGTTCGCCGCCCGGAGCGGAGCGCAGGGATTTGAGGGTCGGTTCGACGAATCGGGACCACGTATGGACGAGGCCGTGGCTGGCGACGGCGGCCTCGATCACTTCTTCGAGGCGCTGGTAGTCGTCGGAGAGGGCGACGGAGCGCAGCTGGGCAGCGTTCGCCGGGCCTCGACGGGGCAGGAGCGTGCTTTCTGCGAGGGCCCGCTTGGCGGCCTCGGCGGCGGACATGCCGGCACGCACGTGGTGGATCATGGCGCGCAGACGGTCAACGTCCTCGGGCTGGTAGCGACGCCGCTCGCCGGTCTCACGCTGCGCGGGGCCGAGGCCGTAGCGTCGTTCCCAGGTGCGCAGGGTGGAGGGGGATACTCCCAGCTCATCGGACACCGAGGACATGGTGCGGGAGCGGTCAGCGTGCGCCGACTGCACCAGTATGGCTCGTGGCATGTCCGCTCCCTCCGGTCCTTGTCCGTGCCCTGCTCTGATTCTTGCGTGTTCGCAGCGCGCACGCCACAGGAAGGGATAGGACGCACACACCCAAGTTGTTCAAAAAGTTATTCACACTCTGTTCATTGCGCGCGCCACTTATTTCTCCACGTTTTCACAGCACGAGCACACTCGATCTGAGAACTGGCTCATAATTCGAGAAAGATCCTTGAATAACTACCGCACAAGTGTCTATTCTTGCCGACATCGTGTGCCGAAAATGTCGGCACGACAGACATGAAGGAGGCACCCAATGACTGACGTCTCCCGTCTGCCCGGCCCCATGATCGACGCGTGGGAATGGCAGTACGAAGCGGCGTGCCGAGACCTGGACACCGAGCTGTTCTTCCACCCCGAGGGTGAGCGTGGCTCCACGCGCCGGCGCCGCGCAGCAAACGCCAAGGCGATCTGCGCGACCTGCCCGGTGATCGAGCAGTGCCGGTCCTACGCTCTGGCCGCTCAGGAGCCTTACGGCATCTGGGGCGGAATGACTGAAGAAGAACGACGCGAAGAGATCCGCTCCTCCGGACGCGGTCGCCGCGTCTCCTAACGCACATCCATTTTTCCGGTGCGGCATCGCCACCGCGGTGCCGCACCTTTTTACTGCCCACCACAACGCCCATCCTCTCCGGGAGCTCGCATGACCAGCAACGACACCCAGGCCTCGCAGAAAAAAGGCCGAGGACACCTCCACCAACCTGTACAAGACCCTGTTCTTCGTCACCGCGCCGATCACCGCGGTCCTCGCGGGCGCGTGCGTGTGGATGGGTGTTCAGCTCTCCTCCACCTCTCCGGCGAGCCAGGCGACCCCGGCGGCCACACCGACCGCAGCCGCGCAGATGCCGCAGAACACCGAGACTGCGGCCCCCAGCCAGACGAACGCCAACAACCTGGAGATCATGAAGTCGTTTGTGCGCCACCAGCCTGATGACCCGCAGGCGAAGGGCGACATCAACGCTCCCGTGACGATGGTTCTCTTCTCGGACTTCGCATGCCCCTACTGCACGAAGTACGCCCAGGAGATCGACCCGGCACTGGCTGATCTCGTCGAGGATGGCACCCTGCGCGTGGAGTGGTACGACCTGGCCCAGATCACCGAGACCTCTCCCCTGGCGGCCCAGGCGGGCATCGCTGCGGGCGAGCAGGGTAAGTTCTGGGAGTTCCACGATGTCGTCTATCAGGCCGCGGATCCGACCGGACACCCCCAGTACTCGGAACAGGCCCTCGTTGACTTCGCACAGAAGGCGGGTGTGCCCGACCTGGACAAGTTCCGCGAGACGATGCTTTCCGACCACACCGCCTCCAAGGTGAAGGCAGCCAAGGAACAGGCCCACCAGGCCGGCATCACCGGCACTCCTACGATGTTCATCAACAAGGCGTTCGTCAGCGGCTACCGCGACGTCGACTACATCCGCAACACCATCCTCGAGCAGGCGGCGCAGTCCGCGTCCTAATGCGAGGACCCGCGCCACACATGCGCAGCGCGGAAGACACGAACAAAAGGGGCGGCCCGGAAGGAATCCTTCCGGGCCGCCCTGTAGCGTTCAGTGTGCGAAGCGCTCAGCGCTCCACGACCGCCAGCACGTCACGCGAGGACAGGATCTGGAACTCCTGGCCGTCGTACTTGACCTCGGTGCCGCCGTAGCGCGAGTAGATGACGACGTCGCCGACCTTGACGTCGACGGGGATACGGTTACCGCTGTCGTCCACGCGGCCGGGGCCCACGGCGATAACTTCGCCTTCCTGCGGCTTCTCCTTGGCGGTGTCCGGAATGACCAGGCCGGAGGCGGTGGTCTGCTCGGCCTCAACCTGGCGGATGACGATGCGGTCCTCGAGGGGCTTGATGGAGATCGACATTGTCGCTCCCTTTCTTCTTTGTCACGAAGGTGCTCGTCCTTTCCCTGCCGTCGCGGGGGTCAGGTGCAGGACCGGTCGCGGCTGTTCCCGCGCTTCCTCCACGAGTGTAGGCGCGGTCCTGGCACTCGGGCAAGCTGAGTGCCAGGCGCGTTCACCCTGGGCGAGACGCCGCCCCCGCCCCAACCGCAGGCCCCGCACGGCCTCGCCCCTGAAGAGATGGGACAATGAGCGGGTGAGCGCCCTGACCCCCATTCTGTCCTCCCCCGGCTGGGAGCTGCTGGAGTCCCTGCAAGCGAAGCAGGCCACCACCCCCATCCCGCTGCCCGAGCTCGGATCCGCCCTGCGCGCCTCCGGCCTCGACGCGGACCTCGTGGTTGCAGTCCTCACCCAGCTGGCCCTGCGCCAGGCTGCGCGCTCAAAATTTGGTCCGTTTGCCTCCCACATGGTGTTCACCCGCGACGGCCTTGAGCAGGCGACGCGCCTCGTCGTGGCAGCCCGCCACGCTCAGCGATTCAGGGATTGCGGCGCGACGCGCGTCGCGGACCTTGGCTGCGGCATTGGGTCGGATGCCATGGCGATCGCCGGCCTGGGCATGAACGTGCTGGCGGTCGACATCGATCCTGACACCGCTGGGGCCGTGGCCGCGAACCTGCGAGCCTTCGAAGGGGCCGAGGTGCGCCTCGGGGACGTCACCGACCTCGACATGGACGAGCTGGCCGCCGAGGGCGTCGACGCGATCTTCGCCGACCCGGCCCGCCGCACGGGCGCCTCGCGCGGGTCGGCGCGCATCACGGACCCGGAGCAGTGGTCCCCTCCCCTCTCGCTCGCCCTCGGCTGGGCTTCCACGATCGAACGCGTCGGCATCAAGGTGGCGCCGGGCATCGCGTACGAGCACATCCCCTCCTCCTGGCACGCGCAGTGGGTGAGCGTGGGCGGCGACCTCGTCGAGGCCTCGCTCTGGTCCCCCGCGCTGTCCCCCGAGGGCCGTGGGCGCTCCTGCCTCCTCTTGGACGAGGCCGGGGCCGCCCATTCGCTCTCCACACCCGAGGGGTATGCACCCAACGCCCCCGCAGCCCGCGTGGAGGTCGCGCCCCTGGGCGCGATGGTTGCCGAGCCCGACAGCGCGGTTATCCGCTCGGGTCTCCTGGGACGCCTCGCGGACGAGGTCGGCGCGGGCATCGTGTCCGACAAGATCGCCTACCTGACCGGGGATGACCTGCCCGATTCCCCCTTCTACGACCGCTTCGAGGTCCTCGCAGTGACCAACCTGCGGGCAAAGGCGATTTCCGCCGAGCTGCGCACGCGCGGCGCGGGCAGCGTCGAAATCAAGAAGCGCGGCGCCGACATCAACCCCGACGACCTGCGTAAATCGTTGAAACTGGGCGGAGGCGACGAACAGCTGACCGTCATCGCGACGCGTGTGGACGGGCGCCACCGCGCGATCATCTGCCGACGGTTGGCTAACAACCTGTAAGAAAGCTCTCCGCCGACACCATGCGTCGCCCTGCCACAATGGAGGAAGCAAGCGAAAGGATTGACATGTCTTTGCCCTTCGGTTCCTCCCAGCGTTCCACGATCGGTGTCGAGTGGGAGCTCCAGCTCGTCGACCGCGACTCCCACGACCTGCGTCAGAGCGCGGACGCAATCATTGACCGCGCCACGACTGACGGGAAGCTCTACCCGGGCGTCCACCGCGAGATGCTGCTCAACACGATCGAGGTCGTCTCCAAGCCGCGTTCAACCGTCGCCGAGTGCATGGCCGACCTGATGGACTGCGTCGACTACCTGACCCCCCTGGCCTCGGACCTGCGCATCGACCTGGCCACCGCCGGCACGCACCCCTTCGCGCGCCCGGGCCGCCAGCGCGTCACCGACTCGGAGCGCTACGCGCAGCTGGTGGAGCGCACCGCCTACTGGGGGCATCAGATGCTCCTGTACGGCGTCCACGTGCACGTCGGCGTCGAGGATCGCGCGAAGGTCCTGCCAATCCAAGCAGCCCTCACCGCCCACCTGGGCCACCTGCAGGCTATCTCCGCATCGTCCCCCTTCTGGGCAGGTGAGGACACGGGCTACGCGTCCAACCGCGCGATGGTCTTCCAGCAGCTGCCCACCGCCGGCATCCCGCGCCAGTTCGCAACGTGGGAGGATCTCGAGGCCTACACGGATGACATGATCCGCACGGGCGTCATCGAGGGCTTCGACGAGGTCCGCTGGGACATCCGCCCCTCGCCGGCCTTCGGCACGATCGAGAACCGCGTGTACGACGCTGCGACGAACGCGACCGAGGTCGCCACCTTCGCGGCCTTCACCCACGTCCTCGTCGAGCACTTCTCGCGCCTGTACGACGCGGGCGAGCCGCTTCCCTCCCTGCCGGATTGGTTCGTCGCCGAAAACAAGTGGCGCTCGGCGCGCTACGGCATGGACGCGACGCTGATCGTGTCGCGCGACGGCGCCACCGAGAGCGCGCGCGACGGCATCGCGCGACTGAAGGAAGAGCTGGCCCCCGTGGCCGCCGACCTGAACTGCGCACGCGAGTTCGCCGGACTGGAGACGATCCTGGCAATCGGCGCCTCCTACGAGCGTCAGCGGGCCGTCGCGGCGGCTGCTCGCCCCGGCCAGGGCCTCGACGCGGTCGTGGACCTCATGCGCGCGGAGATGAGCGCGGGCGCCCCTGGCTCTCGCCGAATTCGCAACCCTGAACGCCTAACCCATTCGAAGCGGTACCCCGCGTCTTCAACGGTGCGGGGCACTGTCGTCATCGCCACCGCCGTGCTCGGCATCGTCACGATGATCATTGCGGGCGGTGCTGCGGAGCGACACCTGGGCACACGCGCATGGGTGGCCGCAGCTGCTGCTGGCCAGGTCGTCGGCGTCGCTGCCACGTGGCTGACGCTCCCCCTGCTCACCAGGGTGTTCTCCACGTGGGGGCAGACGATCGATGCGGGGAGCCTGTGGGGCACGAGCCTTATCCTCGTCGCCATCGTGGGCGCCGCAGCGCAGTCGCTGGCCTCTCACTGGCGCTGGCGCGCTCGTTTCCTGCTCATCGGGATCCTCATCCTGTCGGCCGCAATCCTGGGATCCGCGATCTCGTATGCGCGCGTGTGGGCACTCCTCGCGGGCATGGTCGCCGCGCGCCTGGCTGGGGTTCGCGGGGCACGCGGCGATTCCGGAAACGACATCACGATCGGACGTCAGCTCGCCTCCGTCGCCGCCCTGTGCTGGGCCTGCGCTGCAGCGCTGACCGTTGTTTCTTCGGCCCCCGAGGGACCGCTCGCTCAGATGCGCTGGTCACTGGGCCCCGCGTGGTGGCTCGAGGGGCGCACTGGTGTCATCACGACGCTCCTGTGCCTGGCCCCCATCACGCTCCAGCTGATCTTCGCCTACGGGTTGCGCAAGGGCAGGCGCGCCGCCTACTTCGGCACCCTCATCCTCCAGCTGGTCCTCGGCCTGTCGACGGTCGCGGCGACGGGTGTTGCTCTCACCCAGGGCACCGACGAGAACGGGATGGCCAGGCCCGAGCTCGTCACCACGGCCTCGCTCCTCCTCGTTCCGGTGATCCTCAACGCCGCCCTGTGCGTCATCACGTGGTGGGTGCGCCGCTCCTTCACGATTCACGCGGAGCCCTCCACGACCTCGACCCTGGTGCGGCGCTGGCTGCTCCTCATGGTCGGCTGCGCGGGCGCGGTCCTCGTCCTTGGGTTCCTCACGAGCGACTCCTTCGTCCCCCTCGAGGCCCTCAATTCCGGCGACGACCTAACCGTCACCGACTATGTGTCTCCCCTGCAGATCCTCCACGACTACACCCTCGCGTTGCTCCCCACGGCGACGGCTTCGATCTTCGAACCGTCCCTGGTTCCGATGACTCTCTTTGCCGAGGCGCCCGTCCTGTGGGTTCCCCTCGTCGCCTGGGTCGGCACCTCGCGATCATCCTGAGCGCGCTGCTCGCTCGGCCCCGTATCCCACTGTCCTCGCCGCTCGAGAGCCTCACGCCGCTCCTGCGCGCCCACGGAGCAGGCACCCTCGGATGGATGCAGACCTGGGAGGGCAACCAGGTGTGGGTCTCCCCTACCGGCGAGGCCGGGGTCGCCTACCGCGGATCGGGCGGCGTCGCGCTGACGGTCACCGACCTGGCGTACGAGCCGGGCAAGGCCTCCGAGGCGATCGCGCTGTTCTCAGCCTTCGCGTCCGACTCGGGCCTGACCCCCGCGCTTTACTCGGTCCACGAGGAACTCGCGCAGGCCGCGCGCGAGGAGGGCTGGACGATCATGCAGGTCGCCGAGGAGTCGCTGCTGGACCTGCCCGGCCTCGCTTTCAAGGGCAAGGCCTACCAGGACGTGCGCACCGCCATGAACCACGCGTCCCGCGAGGGGGTTGAGGCCGTGTGGACTACCTGGGAGGAGTGCCCGGCGGGCTGGCGCGATCAGATCACCGTCATCTCCGATACGTGGAGCGACGACAAGGCCCTGCCCGAGATGAGCTTTACGCTCGGCGGTGTTCGAGAGCTTGCGGTCCCCGAGACGCGCATCCTGGTCGCCATTGACGAGGAGTCGACGATCCACGCCGTGACCTCGTGGTTGCCGATCTACCGCGACGGAACAGTCGTCGGCCTGACCCTGGACGTCATGCGTCGGCGTACGACCGGGTGGCGTCCCGCGATCGAGTTCCTCATCGGAAAGGCCGCCCTGGCGGCGCAGGAAGAGGGGCTGGAGATCCTGTCCCTGTCGGGTGCTCCCCTGTCGCGCTCGGCCGATGACACCTCGGCCTTTGGCCCCCTCACCGACGCGCTGGCCGCCATCATGGAGCCGCTCTACGGCTTCACCTCGCTGCACGCGTTCAAGCGCAAGTTCAAGCCCCGCACGCAGTCCCTGTACCTGGCGGTGCCGGATCCGTCATCCCTCGCAACAGTCGGACTGGCCATCTCGCACGCGTACGTGCCCCACGTGTCCCCCGCGCAGACTCTCACGCTCGTCGCCTCGGTCGCCGGGGGCCTCGCCAAGCTCGCCGCGAAGGGCGTCGGCGACCTGCGCTCGACGCGAGCGGCTTCCCGGGAGTGCGCGCCCGCTGAGGACACACTCGCTGCCACGGCCTCGTCCGATGGGGGCGGAAAGGAGCGCCGATGAGCGTTCTGGGAAGCATCCCCCTCACCTCGATCAAAACCCTGGTAGCGGTCGCCGTCCTCGCGGTTCTGTCTCTCTTGGCAGGGGCGGTCCTACTCGCCCGATCGGCCCCCGCTCGCTGCCCAGGACGCGCGAGGCGTTGGCTGGGACGCGCGGTCATCCTCCTCCGTGCCCACGATCCTTATCGCATCCGCGGGGGCACTCGTCTCAAT
>CAKMQM010000165.1:0-4924 GCA_927911615.1 uncultured Xylanimonas sp. | reverse complement strand
CACGGGCTCCAACGAGTCGTCGGAGTAGTTGCGCAAGTAGTAGACGTTTCCGTACCAGCGCGTCGGGTCAGTGTTCGGCTGCTGCCCATGGTTGTTGCTGCCCGTGATGGTGACGGTCGTGTGGGCGCGGTTGGCCAGGAGTGGCAGGAACTCGCCCTGGCCTCGTTCCAGGTCGGGCGTCGGCGTGTGGTTGTTCGCCAGTTCTGGCACCTCGTACACGCTCGCCCGGATGTATGCGTACGCGTTGGTCTTGTCGCGCGAGGCGTCCCAGACGTTGCGTGTGATGACGTAGGCCCTGGCGACGGCCTCAGGATCGGTGCGGTCCACCTCGCGCGGGTCTGGCAGCAGGTCGGGTAGCCATTGGACGGATGCGGGGTGTAGGCAGGTGCCGATGGGGGTGGGCGAGCCGTCCTCGCACGCAGGCGTGGTCGGTGTTGCTTCGGTCGGTGTCGGGGTGGCTGCGGAGGCTCCAGCTTCTTGGGTTGGGGCCTGGTCCGAGGAGGATTGCGCGGGCGATTGTGCGGACTGTGCCTGGTTATCTGCGTTGGGCTGTGGCGAGCCACAGGCTGTACCCGTGATCGTGAGGGTAAGGACGGCTGCCGACGCGACGGCGATGAGGGTGCGTCGTGGATGCCTGCGGGTATGAGTCTGTTCTTCTGAGCCCATGCATGCTCCCCTTCAATGGTCGTGTGCTGAGGTGTGTCGCGCGTGTCTTGCGCCGGATGAGTGGGTACTCGGTGTCAACGCTGGTCGTCTCGACGCGGGTCATCGTATCGAATTGCGTGAGGGTGTTGCGCGGGCTCGTCTCGGTGTGCGTGACGCCCGGCGCGACGAGGCTGGGGCCACTATTTACGACAATGCTTTGTTGCGCAAATGGGTGCTAGGAGCGAGCCTATCCCCGGCCTCGTTCGTTGAAACGGCGGGAAAAAGTGCGCTCGGTCGCCGAGGTGAGGGTGACCTAGCTAGGGTTGTTTGCGGAATGAAGTGATGTGCACACTTCATCCACCTTGCACACTCGCGCGGATGCACCCGCGCACCACATGACGGAGGAATGCCGTGGCATCCACCATGCCTAGCGACATGAGCGCTGACGTTGTCGTCGTCGGCGCAGGCCCTGGCGGGTCCTCCACCGCCTACCACCTGGCCAGAGCAGGCCTCGATGTCATCCTCCTGGAGAAAAGCCCGTTCCCGCGCGACAAAATCTGCGGCGATGGGCTCACCCCGGCCGCCGTCCACGAGCTCATCGCGATGGGCGTGGACACCACCGGCTGGATGCGAAACCGCGGCCTGACCGTCATCGGCGGCGGACACACCGTCCACATGGATTGGCCCGATCAGAAGTCCCTGCCCGGCTACGGCATGACCCGCGCCCGCATGGACCTTGATCACGCGCTCGCGCAGCGCGCCGTCGAGGCCGGAGCCCGCCTCTACGAGGGCGTCACCGTCATCGGCGCCATCCAGGATGGCTCCGGACGCGTCGTCGGCGTGACGGCTAAGAGCGGGCGTGGCAAGAACGCGACCACCACCTCGGTGCGCGCCTCCATCGTCGTCGACGCCGGGGGAGTGGCCGCCCGACTGGCTACCAGCCTCGGCCTCGAAAAGAAGATGAACCGCCCCATGGGCGTGGCCGCACGCGCCTACTTCCACAGCCCCCGCGGCGACGAGGAATGGATGGAATCCCACCTCGAACTGTGGAGCGGCACCCCCGGCGCCTCCGACCTGCTGCCCGGCTACGGCTGGATCTTCCCCATGGGCGACGGCATCGTCAACGTCGGTCTCGGCTCCGTCGCCTCGCGCGCCGGCGCTACCAACCTGCCCTACCGTGAGGTCTTCAAGAGCTGGACCGCGAACCTGCCCGAGGAATGGGGCTTCACCCCCGAGAACCAGATCGGTCAGCTTCGCTCCGCCGCTCTGCCCATGAGCTTCAACCGCAAGCCTCACTACACCCAGGGCCTCGTCCTCGTCGGCGACGCCGGCGGCATGGTCTCCCCCTACAACGGTGAAGGCATCGCCCCGGCCATGAAGGCCGGACGCTACGCGGCCTCGTGCATCGCGCAGGCCCTCTCCCGCTCCCACCGCGCCGGCATCGACCGCGCCATGAGCGAATACCCCCACATGCTTCGCGACGAATACGGCGGCTACTACCAGCTGGGCCGCATCTTCGTCGCGCTCATCGAAAACCCGACGATCATGCGCACCTGCACGAACGTCGGGCTGCCCATTCCGCGCCTCATGACGCTCGTCCACAAACTCCTGTCGGACGGGTACGAGAGGACCGGGGGCGACTTCGACGACCAACTCATCACAATGCTGACCAAGGTGGTGCGCCCCGCATGACCACCATCACCGATAACCGGGAGGAACGATGACGAATCCCTACGTGCCGCTGCTCATCATGTCGGCAGCTGCCCTCGTACTAGCCTTCGGAGGCCTGGTCGCCTCCGCGATCCTGGGCCCCACCAAGAAGTCCAAGACCAAGGCCGACAACTACGAGTGCGGTATCCAGCCGACCAGCGCTCACCTCACCGAGGGTCGCTTCCCGGTGCGCTACTACCTGGTCGCCATGACGTTCATCATCTTCGACATCGAAGTTGTGTTCATGTACCCGTGGGCCGTCAGCTTCAACCAGCTGGGCCTGTTCGGACTGGTCGTCATGATGAGCTTCCTGGTCACCCTCTGCGTCCCCTACGCCTACGAATGGCGACGCGGCGGCCTGGACTACTGAGATATAAGTAAGGAAAAGACAAGTGGGACTTGAAGAATCCTTGCCCGCGGGTATCGCGCTCACCAGCGTCGAAAAAGTCCTCGGGCTTGCACGCAAGTACAGCCAGTGGCCCGTCACCATGGGTCTGGCGTGCTGCGCCATCGAGATGATGGCTGCCGGCACCCCCCGTTTCGACATGGCGCGCTTCGGACTCGAGGTTTTCCGTGCCTCGCCGCGTCACGCCGACATGATGATCGTGTCGGGCCGTGTCTCGCACAAGATGGCGCCCATTATCCGCCGCGTGTACGACTCGATGCCCGAACCCAAGTGGGTCATCTCCATGGGTGCGTGCGCGTCCTCGGGCGGCGTCTTCAACAACTACGCCGTCGTCCAGGGCTGCGATCACATCGTCCCCGTCGACGTCTACCTGCCCGGCTGCCCGCCCCGCCCCGAGGCCCTCATCCACGCGGTCCTCGTCCTGCGTGAGCAGATCGGCAAGGAACCCCTCGGCGTCCACCGCCGCGAGATCGCGCGCCGCGCCGAGCAGGCGGCCCTCGAGGCGACCCCCACCCACCAGATGAAGGGACTCCTCGCATGAGCGACCTTTCCATCCCCGAGGACAACGCGTCCGCCGAGGTCGCCCAGGCCTCGTCGCAGCGCGGTTTCGCCCTCCCCGAGCCCATCGCCCACCGCGAGGGCCTCTTCGGTGCGGGCACCGACTCCTCCACCTCCGGCTTCTCCGGCCTGGTCTCCGACTCCTTCCTGCCCGGCGAGGCCTCCCGCCCCTACGGCAGCTGGTTCGACCAGGTCGTTGACGTCCTCGAAGAGCTCATCGCCGCCGATGGCCTGAAGGTCGCCGACGTCATCGAAAAGGTGACCGTCGACCGCGGACAGCTCGGCATCTTCATCGCCCGCGAGCACATCGCGCGCGTCGCCAAGTACCTGCGCGACGACGCGGACCTGCGCTTCGAAATGTGCCTGGGGACCAACGGCGCGCACTACCCCTCGACAAGGGGCGCGAGCTCCACGCCATCTACCCCCTGTACTCGATCACGCACAACCGCATGATCCGCCTCGAGGTCACGTGCCCCGACGAGGACCCCCGCATCCCCTCCATCGTCTCCGTCTACCCCGGAAACGACTGGCAGGAGCGCGAGACCTGGGACCTCATCGGCATCGTCTTCACCGGGCACCCCTCGCTCACGCGCACCGCGATGCCCGACGACTGGGTCGGACACCCCCAGCGCAAGGACTACCCGCTGGGCGGCATCCCCGTCGAATTCAAGGGAGCCGTCACTGCCTCCGCCGACGTTCGTAGGAGTGTGAACTGATGACCACCGCCTTCCACGCGCCCGCCGGCGCGACCGACCTGCCCATCGAGGACATCCCCGAGGTCCTCACCCAGGGCGGCGACTGGGACGACGTCCTGCACGAGATCGAGGCCATCACCTCCGAGCGCATCGTCGTCAACCTGGGTCCCGTCCACCCCGCGACCCACGGCGTTCTGCGTCTGATCCTCGAGCTCGACGGCGAAAAGGTCCGCGAGACCCGCGTCGACACCGGCTACCTGCACACCGGCATCGAGAAGAACATGGAGTACCGCACGTGGGCCCAGGGCGTCGCATACTGCACGCGCATGGACTACGTCGCCCCCTTCTTCCAGGAGGCCGCGTACTGCCTCGGCGTCGAGAAGCTCCTCGGCATCGAAGAGGACATTCCCGAGCGCGCCTCCCTCATCCGCATCCTCATGATGGAGCTGTGCCGCATCGCCTCGCACCTGGTCGCCATCGGCTCGACCGGTAACGAGATGGGCGCCACCACGATCATGACGATCGGCTTCCGTGCCCGCGAGGAAATCCTGCGCATCTTCGAGCGCATCACCGGCCTGCGCATGAACCACGAGTACATCCGCCCCGGCGGCGTCGTGCAGGACATCGGCGAGGGCACCACGGACTACATCCGTGACCGCCTGCGCCGCGCCCGTAAGGACATCGGCGAGCTCCAGGACATCCTCGTGGAGAACCCGATCTTCAAGAAGCGCCTGTGCGACGTGGCCGTCATGCCGCTGAGCGGCCTCATGGCCCTCGGCACCACCGGCCCCGGCGTCCGCGCCGCCGGCCTGCCCCTGGACCTGCGTAAGAGCCAGCCCTACTGCGGCTACGAGAACTTCGAGTTCGACGTTCCCACCCGCGACAAGTCGGACGTCTACAACCGTACGAT
>CAKMQM010000164.1:0-2663 GCA_927911615.1 uncultured Xylanimonas sp. | reverse complement strand
TACAGGGGCAGGATCTCGATGTCTCCCGGGCGCGCGCCCTTGTCGTCTCCCGCGCGCCGGCCTCGCCCCTTCAAGTGATCGAGGAGGGCCGCCTCCGTGTCCCGGATGTCGCGCTCGCCGGGCAGGAAGACCAGGATGTCGCCGTCGCCCTCCGCGCTCAGCTCGTCCACCGCGTGACAGATCGCGGTCTCCACATCGATGTCCTCGCCCATGCCGTAGCCCAGCGTCGCCAGCTCGTCGTCCGGGTCCTCCAGGACCAGCTGCATGGGGCCGGACTCGGTGACGTCAGTGGTCTCGATGATCTCGATGGGATCGTCCGTCTGCTGCGCCGAGGCCTCGGACGTGTACGAGGAGGGCGTCGTCGGGCCGAGAGGACGGTAGCGGATCTCCACCGGGTACGTGCGGCCCGAGACCTCGATGACCGGCGCCGGCTCGATCAGGCGACCCGAGCCGGGCGTGCCCTCCCACGTGCCGAAATGGCGCGCGAAACGATCCGAATCGATCGTCGCCGACGTGATGATGACCTTCAGGTCCGGGCGCGCAGGCAGCAGGCGCGCCACGTAGCCCAGGATGAAGTCGATGTTCAGGCTGCGCTCGTGGGCCTCGTCGATGATGAGCGTGTCGTAGCGGCGCAGCATCGGATCCGACTGAATCTCCGCCAGCAAGATGCCGTCCGTCATGAGCTTGGCGAGGGTCGTGGGGCCGACCTCGTCCGTGAAACGCACCTGGTAGCCGACCACCTGGCCGCGCTCGCGGCCCACGGTCTGGCCCAGCTCGTCGGCGATGCGATCCGCGACCGAGCGCGCCGCGAGCCTGCGCGGCTGGGTGTGTCCGATCATGCCGGCGACGCCGCGGCCCAGCTGCATGCAGATCTTCGGCAGCTGCGTCGTCTTACCCGAGCCGGTCTCGCCCGACACGATGACCACCTGGTGGTCGCGGATAGCCTGGGCGATCTCGTCGCGGCGGGCGCTCACCGGCAGGTCCGGGAAGGAGATCACGGGGATCGCGGCGGCGCGTTCGGCTAGCTGCTCCGGCGTGAAGGGCTTGAAGGGGCGCGCGTGCTCGCGGCGCCTGCGGCCTGCGTTGCGCGGGCGCGGTTTGCGTGCTTTGCGCTCAGATGAGCGGGGCGTGGCGGAGCGAGAGTCAGGCATGATAGCGCCAGTCTAGTCGTAGGCCAGAGGGGGCCGCCCGGCACCCGGCGGCGTGGCCGCACTGGAAGGCGCGACACCCCCAAAGTCGCACGTAATTCCCTTGGGTCAGTTTTTGAGTGCGGCTTTAATCCGCATGATTTCAACGGTCTGATTTCAAACGTTGAAATAGGGGTGGGGGAATTACGTGCGACATTTGGGGGTAACTATTGGATGTGGGTGTGGGTGAGGGTGTGACGAGTCGGGGCTGCCGTCAGGCGGAGGCCTCGCGCAGGTCCTCGTCGAAGCGAGTCACGGGAGGCTCCAGGTGCAGATCTACGAGGTCGCGCGCCAGCTGGTCGATCTCCTCGCCCAGGTGCACGCGCTCCCTCCACGAGGCCGGGATCCCCTCGATCCCATAGAAAGCACCGCCCAGCTGCCCGTAGATCGCGGCGTTCGTATCCGAGTCGCCGCCCATGTTTGAAATCGCCAGGGTCGCATCCTTGAAGGACGGGAAATCCAGGAGGCCGTGCACCGCCAGACGCAGGCCGTTCACGATGTAGCCGCCTGTTTCCGCCTCCCACGAGGCGCGCACCTGCGGATCCGGGCTGATCACCCGTGCGGCCATCTCGTCAAACGCCGCGCCTGTCGACGCCCACGACACGTCCATCAGCTGCTCCGGGGACCAACCCAGCAGGGCGCCCACCAGAAGGGCGGCGAAGACCTCGGTGGCGGCTTCGGCCTCGACCGAGAAGTGCGTCTCGCGCGCGCTCAGGCGAGCGGTCGTGACCACCTCGCGCGGGGAACGCGAACGGAAACCCGCGATTACCATGGGCGCCAGGCGCATAATCGCGCCGTTGCCCGCGCTGTTCGTGCGCTCGGCGGTCACCGGCACGCGGCGTTCATGCTGATAATCGAACAGCGCAGCGCGCACCTGGCCACCGATGTCGAAACACGTGTCCGTCGACGAACGGTAGCCCTCAGAAAACCAACGCTGGTAGCGCTCCATCACGTCAAAAGAGTCGTAGCGGCCCTTCGCCAGCAGGGAATCCGCGATGCACAGGGCCATCGACGTGTCATCGGTCCACTGCCCGGGCTTCAGCAGGAAGGGGCCGCCGCCCACCATGTCCGTGATCGGCTCGAAGGTGCCCGCCCACTTGAATTCGTTCGTGGTGCCCACCGCGTCGCCGACGGCCAGGCCCATGAGGGCGCCGCGCGCCCGAGAAAGAAAATCCGACATGCCTACAGTGTCGCACAGAGGGCCGCCAGCTGGACCCCGGCCTGCGCTTCGCGAACCCGCGAGGGTAGGTGAACGCGCGGGTCAGCCCCGGCCTCGTCCCTCCTGGAGACGAGGCGTCAAGCGATCGAGGTGCCGAACAGCCAGCCCAGCAGGTACGTGACGCCCGCGGCGCCGTAGCCCACGACGAGCTGGCGCAGCGCACGAGGCATTGGGGACTGGCCGGACAGGATGCCGACCACGCCGCCCGTAAACAGCAGGGGCGACGCCGACGATGATGGCCGCGACGGCGATCGCGG
>CAKMQM010000163.1:0-3075 GCA_927911615.1 uncultured Xylanimonas sp. | reverse complement strand
GCGACTCCGCGCGAGAGTTGTTTTTGTGGCCATCGTCTCCCTCTTGGGCGGTTTCTTCGCTACTCTGTGAAGTATGTCAGATAAAAACCAGCCAGTAGTGCACGCTGTCGTTCCCTCGGCCGGTCGCGGAACCCGCTTCCTGCCCATCACGAAGTCTGTGCCCAAGGAAATGTTGCCCGTCGTCGACCGGCCCTCGATCGAGTACATCGTGCGCGAGGCCACGGATGCCGGCATCGAAGACATCCTCTTCGTGACCCGCGCCGGCAAGCAGTCGATCGAAGACTACTTCGACGCCGAACCCGGCCTCGAGGCCGACCTGGAGAAGGCCGGCAAGGAAAAGGCCCTCGAGTACGTCAACGAGTACAAGAAGTACGCGCGCGTCCACTCCGTGCGCCAGGGCCACCCCCTCGGCCTCGGCCACGCGATCCTGCAGGCCAAGTCCCACGTGGCGACGCCCCCTGCGCGGTCCTGCTGCCCGATGACCTCATGGAGCCCGGCTCGCAGCTGCTGCGCAAGATGATCCAGGTACGCGGCGCCCTGGGCGGCACCGTCGTCGCCCTGCTGAAGGTCACCCCCGAGCAGGCCACGGCCTACGCTTCGACCGCCGTCGAGGTCCTGCCGATCCCCGAGGGTGTCGACCTCGAAGAGGGGCAGCTCATGCGCATCACCGACGTCACCGAGAAGCCCCCGCTCGAAGAGGTCAAGTCCGAGTACGCGGTCGTCGGCCGCTACCTGCTCGACCCGGCTGTGTTCACGGCCCTCGAGAACATCGAACCGGGCGCCGGCGGTGAGTATCAGCTCACAGATGGGTACGCGCGTATGATCGACCTCCCCGAAGAACAGGGTGGAGGGTTGTACGGTGTAGTCATCGACGAGCGACGCTTCGACACCGGGGACAAACTCGGCTACCTCGAAGCCAACGTCACGCTCGCCCTTGAGGACCCGGCGCTTGGAGCGGAACTCAAGGAGTTCCTGCGCTCCAAGCTCGAGGACTAACAACTATGCGAAGCGTTGCCGACTTCTACCAGGACTGCATGGCCGTTGCCCACGCGCTCCCGCCGCTCGACGTTCAGCTCGCTGATGCGGTCAGCTGCGTGCTCGCAGAGGACGTGCAGGCCCCCTTCAACCTCCCGGTCGCCGACCTGTCGGCGTGCGACGGATACGCCGTTCGCATCCGTGACTGTGAGGGAGCCACCCTGGAGTCGCCGGTGACGCTTCCCGTCACCGAGGAGATCCGCGCCGGCGCCGTCGACCCGGCCGCCCTCGTGCCTGGCACCGCGATCCGCATCGCGTCCGGCGCGCCCATGCCCTCGGGTGCCGAGGCCGTCGTCTCCCTCGAGTTCACGGACCACGGCATCGCCCAGGTTGCCCTGCGCACTGCCCCCGCCAACGGCGAGAACATCCGCCGCCGCGCGGAGGACGTTGCGCAGGGTGACACGGTGCTGCGCTCCGGCACGCGTATCGGTGCCCGACAGATGGCACTCCTCGCCGGCGTGGGCCGCGACCGCGTGCTGGTCCACCCGCGCCCGCGCGTCGTCATCATCTCGATCGGCGATGAGATCGTCGAGCCCGGTGGCGAGGCTCGCCCCGGCACCGTCTTCGACGCGAACGGTCACGCCCTGTCGACGGCCGTTGCTGACGCAGGTGCACAGACCTTCCGCGTCGCCGCCGTCCCGGATGAGCGCGCTCGCCTGCGCGAGACCATCGAGGACCAGCTGGTGCGTGCGGACCTGATCCTGACGACCGGCGGCATCTCCTACGGCAGCGGCGACACCGTCCGTGAGGTCCTCGGTGCGCTCGGAACCGTCCGCTTCGACAACGTCGCCGCCTGGCCCGGCCACATCATGGGCGTGGGCACCGTCGGCGCCGAGGACGGCCAGCCCGGCACACCTATCGTCTGTCTGCCCGGTGACCCCGTCTCCGCCCAGGTCTGCTTCGAGGTGTTCGTCCGCCCCGCGCTGCGCCACATGCAGGGCTGGACCGCCGTCAACCGTCCCGTCGTGCGCGCCGCCATCGACCGCTCCTGGTACTCCCCGCGAGGCCGCCGCGAGTTTGTGCGCGTGCGCCTGACCGGCTCCCCCCGCTCCGGCTACAACGCCGCCGTCATGGGCACCCCGGCCTCGTTGCTGCTGTCCGCGCTCGCGGACTCTAACGCTCTCGCGGTCGTCCCCGAGGATGTGACGACGGTGCGCGCGGGTGACCGCCTGCAGTGCCTGGTCCTCGAATGAAATGCTTCCTCCGCCGTTCCCGGTGCGTGTGGGGGCGCGACATTGAGATGCTCACGCTGCGCGTGGCCGACCCGGTTGGCCGCGGCTTCCTGCGCAGCGGCACGGAGTCGAATCCGCGCCCGCGCGAGCTCGTCGTGCGCCCCGTGCGCGGCGAGGAGCATCGCGCGCTCGATGCCGTGCGTCGCACCGACGGGCATTGGCTGCGCCCGTGGGAGGCGACCCTGCCCCCGGATACGCTCGAACATATCCCGACGTTCTCGCAGTACATGCGTCGCGCGGATCGCGATCATCGCGAGGGGACCGGCCTAATCTTTGGCGTCCAGATCGACGGGCGTTTCGTCGGCCAGTTCTCCATCTCCAACGTGCACTGGGGTGCGATGTCGACGGGGATGCTCGGCTACTGGATCGTCTCGGAATGGTCGGGTCGAGGCCTGGGGTCCCTGGTCGCGGCGCTCGTTCTCGACCTCGTCGTCGGAGAGCTTGGCCTGCATCGCGTCGAGGTGTGCGTGCGTCCCGAGAATGAGCGTTCCCTGGGTGTGTGTCGAGGCCTCGGCCTCGTCGAGGAGGGCCTGCGCCCCCGCTTCATGCACATCGGCGGGCAGTGGGCGGACCATATTGCGTTCTTTATTGATGCTGAGTCCCTGCCCGAGGGTGGCCTCGTGCGACGTCGGTGGGGGAGTTCGGCGATCGACTGAGCGGCGTCGTTTGTTCTCTCCCTGAGGTCTGCCTATCCGGAGCTCGGGGCCTTGCGTGGCGGTGCAAATGGTGCAGATGTTACAGGTGTGACACCTGTGGTTACTCATCTTTTTACCGAAAGGTTTGAGAGCTCGACACGCGCCCATCGCAC
>CAKMQM010000162.1:0-15276 GCA_927911615.1 uncultured Xylanimonas sp. | reverse complement strand
GAGATCGGCTCTGACGGCGCCCAGGTGCGCGCCCGCAAGGACGAGATCGTCGAGATCCTCTCCCACACGGCCAAGCCCTACTTCGGTGATCTCGAAGAGATGACCTACGAGGCCTGGGTCGCGTCGCTTCGCCGACCTGTCCTACCCGTGGGTCGATCCACGTGGCAGATCCGCTACCACGACCTCCTCCAGCGCGTCGAGGCGCGTCTGGCCCCCGTGGATCACGGTGAGGTCGAAACCCTGTTCCCGACCGTCGAGGACGTCGCCGACGCGCACGCCGCGGCCGACCGCCTGATGGCCGCCTACCCGAACGCCGCGACCACGCACGTCACCCGCATCGACGCCGCCTGGTTCCCGGCCCTGTGCCGCTCCTACCCCAAGCCGATGCCCTTCGTTCCGATCCTGGACGACGACCTCATCCGCTGGTGGGGCCAGGACTGCCTGTGGCAGGCACAGGACGAGCGCTACACCGCCGACCAGGTCCGCATCATCCCGGCCCCGTCTCCGTGGCCGGCATCGACCGCGTCGACGAGCCCGTCGCCTCTCTGCTGGGCCGCTTCGAGGCCGCCGCAGCCGAGCGCCTCGCCGCCTCGGGTGCCGTCGCGACCCCCGTCGCCTCGCGTCTGGGTAACGGCAAGCCCTCCGCCACCCGCGAGGAATGGCTGCGCAAGGTCCCCTTCATCTCGTGGACCGGCCACCTCATGACCAACCCGGCCTCCATCCTCGACGAGGATCGCATGTCCCTGAACCCGACCGACACCGGCGTGGACATGGTGATCCACCTCGACACTGCGTGGGATAACGACCCGCGCGGCGCCGAGAAGCACGCGGTGCGCGAGCTGGTCTTCCCGCTGGTTCTGTCCGGCGAGGACGGCGCGGTCCCCGTCATCGACGAGGCCAAGCTGCCCCAGCACATGTACGCGATGCTCGCGGCGACCGCCGGCGTGACCTCCGTGTCCGTCGCCGGCGACACCGTGGACGCACTGCCGGTGATGGTCCCCTCCGAGAAGTCGGTCTTTGGCGAGGCCCACTACTCCTTCACGCTGGCCCCCACCCTGGGCTTCGATCACGCCGAGGCCACGGGCGCTGCCCTGCCCGCCACCTACGAGCTGGCAGCCTGGGCTCCCGATGCCCTGCTCGGCCCCGCCTGGCCCGCGATCTACGCGGCCCTGGGTTCGGCCATCCACAACGACTACCCGGTCATTGAGGGCCTGCTCAACGCCGTCCACCTCGATCACTCGATCGCGCTGGAGTACACGCCCGAGCAGATGCTCGAGCGCGGCATCACAACGATCGACGTGACCAGCCACGTGGCCGCCGTCGACGAGTCCTCCTCCGGCCGTATCGTCACCGTCGCCCTCGAGCTGACCTCGAACGGCGAGTACGTGGGTTCCACGCAGGAGCGCTTCGCGATCCGTGGCCGCGCCACCGGCAACCGCGCGCCCTCCGAGGCCGCGCCCTTCGGCGGCGCGAAGGTCGAGGTCGTGGACACGCCTCGCTCGGTGCTGCGCCGCGTGAGCGTCAAGGCTCCCGACGACATGACGCCGTTCGCGATCGTGTCGGGCGACTACAACCCGATCCACACCTCCTACGCGGCCGCCAAGGTCGCGGGCATGGACGCACCTCTCGTGCACGGCATGTGGCTGTCGGCCACCGCTCAGCACGCGGCTGAGGCCGTCGTCGCCGGACAGGGCGGCGCTCAGATCGCCGGCTGGACGTACTACATGTACGGCACCGTCGACCTGAACGACGAGGTTGAGATCACCGTCGAGCGCGTCGGCCGCGTCGTCGGTGGCGGCCTGTCCCTCGAGGTCACCTGCCGCATCAACAAGCAGGTCGTCTCTCGCGCGTCGGCCTACACCTTCGCCCCGAAGGTCGCCTACGTCTACCCCGGCCAGGGCATCCAGAGCGCCGGCATGGGCTTGGACGAGCGCACCAAGTCCAAGGCCGTGGACGAGGTCTGGCGCCGCGCCGACGCGCACACCCGCTCTGCGATGGGCTTCTCCATCCTGTCGATCGTGCGCGACAACCCAACCGAGATCGTGGCGCGCGGCGTGACCTACCGTCACCCCGAGGGCGTCCTGAACCTCACGCAGTTCACGCAGGTCGCGCTCGCGACGCTCGCGATCGGCCAGACGGCTCGCATGCGCGAAGAGGGTGCCCTGGTTCCGGGCGCTGCCTTCGCCGGTCACTCGCTGGGCGAGTACGACGCGCTGGCTGCCTACGCCGAGGTCTTCCCGCTCGAAATCGTCATTGATCTGGTCTTCCAGCGCGGTTCGACGATGCACTCGCTCGTGCCCCGTGACGAGAAGGGCCGTTCGAACTACCGCATGGGTGCCCTGCGTCCGAACCAGTTCGGCGTCGACGACGCTCACGTCGTGGAGTACGTCGCCTCGATCGCTCAAGCGTCGGGTGAGTTCCTCCAGATCGTGAACTTTAACCTGGCCGGCCAGCAGTACGCGGTCGCCGGTACGGTCGCGGGCCTGAAGGCCCTCGAGGAGGACGCCACCAAGCGCGCTGCCCAGCAAGGTGGCAAGCGTCCCTTCATGTACGTTCCCGGCATCGACGTGCCCTTCCACTCCACTGTCCTGCGCAGCGGCGTGGCGGACTTCCGTACGAAGCTCGACGAGCGTATTCCCGCCGAGATTGATCCCGCCAAGCTTGTGGGCCGCTACATCCCCAACCTGGTGGCGCGTCCCTTCGAGCTGACCCGCGAGTTCGCCCAGTCCATCCTCGACGTGGTTCCCTCCGACACGGTGCGTGAACTGCTCGAGACGGAGGGTGCGTGGGACGCGGCGCTGGCCACCCCGGGTGCCCTGACCCGCACGCTGCTCATCGAGCTTCTGTGCTGGCAGTTCGCCTCCCCGGTGCGTTGGATCGAGACGCAGCGCGTGCTGCTCTCGACGCAAGAGGCTGCCCCCGGCGTTGCCGGAATGGGCGTCGATCAGGTCATCGAGGTGGGCCTCGGCGCCTCCCCGACCCTGGCCAACCTGGCCTCCCGCACCCTGCTCGCCCCCGAGTTCGCGCTCTCTCGCGTCGACGTGTTCAACGTTCAGCGCGACGAGCCCCGCGTCTACGCGACCGACGTCGCCGTGATCGAGGAGGAAGAGGACGAGGAGATCACCCCGGCCGCCCCGCCGCCGAGGCCGCTCCCACGCCCGCCCCGGCAGCTCCCGCCGCCGAGGCCGCTCCGGCCCCGCCCCCGCAGCTCCCACCGGCGGCCCCTCGGGTGCTGACGTTGCGGATCTGCCGTTCACGGCGTCCTCCGCCATCGTGGCCCTGCTGGCCCTGTCCGCGAAGATTCGCATTGACGAGGTCGGGGCCACCGATACGACCGAGTCGCTGACCAACGGCGTGTCCTCGCGTCGTAACCAGCTGCTCATGGACATGTCCTCCGAGCTGGGCCTGAACTCGATCGACGGCGCCGGTGAGGCCGACGTGGCCACGCTGTCCGCGACGGTCGACAAGGCCGCTAAGGGTTACAAGCCCTTCGGTCCGGTTCTGGCCGAGGCCGTCAAGGAGCGCACGCGCAAGCTGTTCGGCGCCGCCGGCGTCAAGGCCGGTCACATCGCCGACCGCGTGACCGGCACGTGGCAGCTGGGCGCCGGCTGGGCCCAGCACGTCACCGCCGAGATCGTCCTGGGCACCCGTGAGGGCGCCTCGACCCGCGACGGCGACCTGGCGACCCTGCCCCTGGATGCCCCGACGAACGCCGCTGGTGTCGATGCCCTCATCGACGCTGCCGTGGCCGCCGTCGCGGCCGCGAGGGTATTGCCGTGTCCCTGCCCAGCGCCGGTGGCGCGTCCGGTGGCGGCGTCGTTGACTCCGCCGCACTGGACGCCTACGCCGCGTCCGTGACGGGTGAGGACGGCGTCCTGGCCAAGACCGCTCGCACGATCCTGTCCGAGCTGGGTCTGAACGCCCCCGCCCCCACCGGCGAGGACTCCTCCGACGACGCACGCGTCATCGACGCCGTCGCCGCCGAGCTGGGTTCGGGCTGGGTTGACCTGGTCGAACCTCGATTCGACGCCGCACGCGCCGTCCTGCTGGACGACCGCTGGGCCTCCGCCCGTGAGGACGTCGCCCGCTACGTCGCCGAAGGCACGCTCGCCGAGGGCGCGTCCTTCGTGGGCACCGGCCGCGCAGTGGCCGAGCAGGCCTCGTACTGGGCGAACCGCCTGCGCGCTGAGGGCGATCACGATCGCGCGGCTCGCCTCGAGCAGATCGCGGCCGACGCGATGTCTTCCACCGAGGACCTGCCCTACGCGAACGACGTCGCCGTGGTCACCGGCATGACCCCCGCCTCCATCGGTGGCGCGGTCGTGGGCGGCCTGCTCGCCGGCGGCGCGACGGTCATCGCAACCTCCTCGTCGATCTCCGCCTCGCGCCTGGCGTTCGCCAAGGACCTCTACCGCACGCACGCCGCTGGCGGCGCGAAGCTGTGGCTGGTTCCCGCGAACCTGGCCTCCTACCGCGACGTGGATGCGCTCGTGGAGTGGATCGGCACCGAGCAGACCAAGTCCGTGGGCGCCGACGTGAAGGTGACCAAGGAAGCCCTGGTCCCGACGCTGTTCTACCCATTCGCCGCTCCGCGCGTTTCCGGCACTCTGGCCGACGCGGGCCCAGCCTCTGAGAACCAGATGCGCCTGCTGCTGTGGAGCGTCGAGCGTTCCATCGCCGGCCTGTGCGCGATCGGTTCCGACACGCACGCCGACCACCGCCTGCACGTCGTGCTGCCCGGTTCCCCGAACCGCGGCATCTTCGGTGGCGACGGCGCGTACGCCGAGGCGAAGGCCTCCTTCGACGCCATCGCAACCCGCTGGGCGGCCGAACCGATCTGGGGCTCGCGCGTCTCGATCGCTCACCCCCGTATCGGTTGGGTGCGTGGCACCGGCCTCATGGGAGGCAACGACCCGATGGTCGCCGCCGTCGAGTCCGCGGGTGTTCGCACCTGGTCGACCGAGGAAATGGCCGAGCAGCTGCTCAACCTGTCGAGCGTCGAGGTGCGCGCCCAGGCTGCCACCGCCCCGGTGGACGCCGACCTGACCGGCGGCCTGGACTCCTCCATCGACCTGCGCGCCTGCGCGCTCAGGCCGAGGCCGCCATCCCCCGCTCCCCCTGCTGAGCAGCCGGTCGCGACCGTCTCCGCACTGCCCTCGCCCTCGCAGGTCACCGTGCCGCACGTCGACCCCTCGCAGTGGGGTGGCACCACCGCGTCGCTGGCCGACACGGTCGTCATCGTCGGTCACGGCGAGGTCGGCCCGTGGGGCAGCGCCCGAACCCGCGTCCAGGCCGAGCTCGGTATCCACACCGACGGCTCCGTCGAGCTCACCCCCGCGGGCGTGCTCGAGCTGGCGTGGATGACCGGCCTGCTGACCTGGTCGGACACCCCGGTAGGCGGCTGGTACGACAAGGACGACCAGCTGGTGCCCGAGTCGGAGATCTTCGATCGCTACCGCGACGAGGTCGTGGCCCGCTCCGGCGTGCGCTTCTTCCACGACGATGGCCTGCTGCACGACGGCTACACGCCCGAGTCCGCGATGGTCTTCCTGGACCGCGACATCACCTTCACGGTCGAGGACGAGGCCGAGGCACGCTCCTACGCCGAGGCTGACCCGCAGTTCACCGTCATCGAGCAGACCGCGTTCGGTGAGTGGCAGGTGACCCGCAAGGCCGGCGCCCAGGTGCGCGTGCCGCGTCGCGCGACGCTGAACCGCCGCATCGGTGGCCTGTTCCCGACGGACTTTGATCCGGCTCGCTGGGGCATCCCGGCCTCGATGCTGGATTCGATCGACCCGATCGCCGTGTGGAACCTGGTCTCCGCCGTGGACGCATTCGTGTCTGCCGGCTTCAGCCCCGCCGAGCTGCTGCGCGTCGTCCACCCGGCGACCGTGGCCTCCACGCAGGGCACCGGCTTCGGTGGCATGCGTTCGATGCACAAGCTCTTCGTCGACCGCTTCCTGGGCGAGGATTACCCGCAGGACATCCTGCAGGAGACCCTGCCCAACGTCGTGGCTGCACACACCATGCAGTCTTACGTGGGCGGCTACGGCTCGATGATCAACCCGGTCGGCGCCTGCGCGACCGCCGCGGTGTCCATCGAGGAGGGCCTCGACAAGATCAAGGCCGGCAAGGCGGACTTCGTCGTGGCCGGCGCGATCGACGACATCCAGGTCGAGTCGATCGTGGGCTTCGGCGCGATGAACGCGACGGCGAACTCGAACGAGCTGCTTGCTCGCGGTATCTCCTCGCGCTTCGTCTCGCGCGCTAACGACCGCCGCCGTGGCGGCTTCGTCGAGGCGCAGGGCGGCGGCACCGTGCTGCTGACCCGCGCGTCGGTGGCGCTCGACATGAACCTGCCGGTCCTGGCTGTCGTGGCCCACGCGCAGACTTTCAGCGACGGCGCGCACACCTCGATTCCGGCTCCCGGCCTGGGTGCCCTCGCGGTGGCGCGCGGCGGACGCGACTCGGTCATCGCCCGCAACCTCGCCGAACTCGGCGTGGGCATCGACGACGTGGCCTTCGTGTCCAAGCACGACACGTCGACGAACGCCAACGACCCGAACGAGTCGGATCTGCACACCCGCGTCGGCATGGCGCTGGGCCGCACCCCCGGCAACCCGCTGCTGGTCATCTCGCAGAAGACCCTCACGGGTCACGCGAAGGGCGGCGCCTGCGTGTTCCAGGTGGGCGGCATCATCGACGTGTTCCGCACGGGTCTGATCCCCGCGAACGTCGCGCTGGACTGCGTCGACGACGCGATGGAGAAGTACAGCCCGCTCGTGTGGCTGCGTTCCCCGCTCAACCTGTCCTCTCGTGGACCGGTGCGCGCGGCGTTCGCGACCTCGCTCGGCTTCGGCCACGTCTCCGGTTTCCTGGCGCTGGTCAACCCGGCCGCCTTCGAGGCCATCGTGGAGCGCGAGGCCGGACGCGAGCGCCTCGAGGCGTGGCGTGCCGCGTCGGATCGTCGCCTGCGCAACGGCCAGCGTCACATCGAGATGGGCATGCTGGGCCACGCCCCGCTGTTCACCTCGGTGGAGGGTCGTCGCCTGCCCGACGACCCGGCTGCGGGCGTTGCCGGTGACGCGCACGAGGTCGAGGCCGCGATCCTGCTGGATCCGAACGCCCGCCTCGGCGAGGACGGCTTCTACCACCTGCCGGAAGGCAAGTGAGCGATGCGCGGACTCGGCGTTGACCTGGTCTCCCTCCCTGAGTTTGCCGCTCAGGTGAGGGAGCCGGGATCGGCCTTCCTGAACGGCGTCTTGACGCCCAGGGAGACCCGCCGGGTCCGCGCCCGCGCCGCCGCTACCTCTGGCGCGCAGCCCGGTTCCGCCCGCTATGACGAGGCCGTGGCCCGTCACGCGGGCGGCCTATGGGCCGCGAAGGAAGCCTTCATCAAGGCCTGGTCGTGCGCCCTTTTCGGCTCCCCGCCACTCATCGGCACCGACGACGTCGACTGGCGCGAGATCGAGGTGATCCACGACGAGTGGAGCCGTCCCGCTCTCGCGCTGCACGGCCGAGTCGCAGCTGCCTGCGAGGAGTCGCTCGGAGCGCCTTTCACGTGGAGAGCGCTCGTGTCGATTAGCCACGACGGGGAGTGCGCCATCGCGCAGGTCGCGATCGTGGACGCGTCCGACTAGGCGGCATCGGGCGGCTCGTCCGCGTCGCCATCAAGAGACTCGAACGCATCGTTTTTCGTCGCATCGGCGGGTCCGCCTTCCAGCGCCGAATAGTCGAAGCATGACGACGAGTTCCTACCCGGGTCCGAGGAATGTTCCTCGGACCTTTCGTGTTCTTCGAGCGCGGGAAGCGGTGATAGTTCTCCTCCCACTGCGTCAGTCGGAGCATGGGACGTCGGCTCACTCAGAGAGTGGGCCGCCTCAGCAGGCAGGATGTCCGTACCCTCATCCGGCGCAGCTACGTGAGCGTGCACGTCGGTGCCCAGGTCGCCCTGGTGTTCCCCGCCCTGAGCGATGACCGCCGATCCAGGCCCCTGCCTCGTCGAATAGGGATCCCCCTGCGTCCCACCCGCCGGCTCATCGGTCGCGTGCGCGCCATTCTTCGTGAACTGGGAAGTTCCCCGTGCCAAATCGTGGCCGACCGAGGAGGCCCGGTAGACGATCGATGACCGAATCTGCCCATTACCGTCGATCCAACCGTTTGGAACGGGCCGGGCGACTACGACGACGGGATCGCCCTTGCGGCAGCTGCGGAACACGTTGGAGGCCAGCGTGTCCCAGGTTTCCACCGTGTACCAGTAGGCGCCGTCCTCCACGTAGGAGGCGTTGCCCGTGCGCGCGTCGCTCGTGAAGCGCCACTTCGTAATTGCGAGCCGGAAGGTCGTCACGCAGACGTCGCCCTTGACGTGCTTCATCATCGGTTCTGATCCGATACGGCCCCTCAGGGTCGTCGATATATCCTGCATCGTTGCATCCTTTGTCCGTTCTGGCCGGCGTTGGCCGGATGCATCCAGGAAAGCCCCACGCCCCGCACTGATTCAAGCGCCACAGCCCACTCTGTGGATGACGCGCGTTCGCCTCGTACCCCTGTGGATAACCAGCGCCTCGCACACGCCCCTGTGGACGCCACGCTGCGCCCGGCCAGCACTCCCGAAACAGCGAAGCGGCGACACCCCCACAGGGATGCCGCCGCTTGGCGTCACGAATGACAATCAGGCCTCGGCGGCCTCGCCCATGGCGGGGATGCCCAGGGCGACAACCTCGCGAGCAACCTCGCGCGCGCGCTCAGTGGTCACCGGCTCGGCAGGGAAGAGCACGCGGCGGTAGTACTCGAGCTCCTGGATGGACTCCAGGATGTCGGCCAGCGCGCGGTGGCCGCCGTGCTTCTCGGGCGACTCCGCGAAAGCGGCACGGTACCAACGCTTGGCCAGCTCCTTGATCGAGGAGACATCCACCAGGCGGTAGTGCAGGTGATCGATGACGGAGGGCATGTTCGCCTCGAGGAACATCTTGTCGGTGCCCACCGAGTTGCCCGCCAGGAGAGCCTTGCCCTGCTGGGGCACGAAGCGCTTGATGTAGGACAGGACCTGCTCGGTCGCCTCCTCCATCGACACGGCGCTCGTCTTCAGATCATCGAGCAGCCCGGAGGACGTGTGCATGTTGCGCACGAAGTCGTTCATATTCTCGAGGGCTTCGGCGGGCGGCGTGATCAGCACGTCCATGCCGGGGTCGACAATTCGCAGGTCTCCGTCAGTGATGACGACCGCCACCTCGATGAGGGCGTCACGCTGGACGTCCAGGCCGGTCATTTCGCAGTCAATCCAGACCAGGGGGTCTTTCAAAGTTTTCACGCCTTCTATGTTAGTGCGCTCTGGGTCATACGGTTGGGTGGGACTTGGGGGCGGTGGCCACTACTACACTAGAAGGGTATTGGAAGGAGTTCCCATGACCGCTAGTTCTCACGTGACCACGCCGAAGGATATCCGTCAGGCAGCCACCGCCCTGGAGGGGGTTGCTGTTCGCACGAACCTGGATCGTTCCGAGCGTCTGTCCACCGAGGCGGGCGTGGATATTCTGCTCAAGCGTGAGGACCAGCAGAAGTGCCGCTCCTTCAAGGTGCGCGGTGCCTACGCGCGCATGTCGCTCCTGTCCCCCGCCGAGCGCGAACGCGGTGTCGTGTGCGCCTCGGCCGGTAACCACGCGCAGGGCCTGGCCTACGCCTGTGCCCACCTGGGCGTGCGCGGCACGATCTACCTGCCCTCAAACACGCCTCGTCAGAAGCGTCGCCGTATCGCGACGATTGGTGGGCAGTGGGTTGAGCAGGTCATCGTGGATGGCACGTTCGACCGCGCGAACGCGCTGGCCCAGGAGGCCGCGCGCGCCACAGGCCGCACCTACGTTCATCCCTACGACGATCCGTTCACGATCGCCGGCCAGGGCACGATCGGCGTCGAGCTCGAGGAGCAGATGCCCGAGGACACGGCGGCCGTCCTGGTCCCCGTGGGCGGCGGCGGCCTTATCGCCGGGATTGCGACGTGGCTGCGCGCGAATCGCCCGGAGGTGAAGATCATCGGCGTGGAGCCCGCGGGCGCGGCGTCGATGCACGCGGCCCTCGAGGCGGGGCAGCCGATGTCCCTGGCGAAGGTCGATCCTTTCGTGGACGGCACGGCAGTGGGCCGCGCGGGTTCGCTCCCCTTCCACATCGCTTCGCAGTTCGTTGATTCCGTGCTGGTCGTCCCCGAGGGCGCGGTGTGTACGGAGATGCTGGAGCTCTACCAGTCCGACGGCGTCATTGCCGAGCCTGCCGGCGCTCTCGCGTCTACGGCCGCGCACGTGTACCTGACCGATCCGGCCGATCGCAAGGCGCTGCTGGGCCGCTCCGACGGCGCGATCGTGTGCGTCGTATCGGGTGGTAACAACGACCTGACGCGCTACGCGGAGGTCATGGAACGCTCGCTGCGCCACGAAGGCCTGCGTCATTACTTCCTCGTAACCTTCCCGCAGCAGCCGGGCATGCTGCGCGTCTTCCTATCGGATGTGCTGGGGCCTGCGGACGATATCGTGCACTTCGAGTACACGAAGAAGAACAACCGCGAGCTCGGCCCCGCACTGGTGGGCATCGATTTGTCGAACCCGGATGACATCGACGGGCTTCGACACCGCATGGAAGCCTCCCCCCTGCATGTGGAGGAGCTGCCGTTGGATTCGGAGATCACGCGACTCGTGATCTGACGAGGTCGTACAAAGCGCTGGAGAGGGGCGCGGTTTCGGGGACGAGGCCGTGGCCCCTCTCCCCTTTTATCCGGCCCGTGCGGGTGGCTGGGCTGGGAGCCGCCAGGGGTGGGTACTCGCCCGATGCGCGCGGTGGCGCGGCGGTGCCTGGCGGCGGGGTCCGCCGTGAGGGGCGCTCAGGCGGCGAGGGTGACGGGGCGGGTGACGCGCACGCGCACGGAGGGGGTGGAGTTGAAGCGGTAGCCTTCACCGCGGACCGTGGAGATCAGGTCGGGCAGGATGGAGAGCTTCTTGCGCAGGCGGCGGATGTGTGCGTCCACGGTGCGGGAGTCGGAGCCGAGTTCAGAATCGGCCCACACGGAGGCGAAGAGCTCGTCGCGGGTGACGGAGCGGTCGGCGTTGGCGGCGAGGTGGGCCAGGAGGTCATGTTCCTTGGCGGACAGGCCGGCGTCGCGTCCGTCGAGGGTGACCTGACCGCGGTCGATGTCAATATCGATGCGGGAGGAGCTCAGTCGCAGGCCGGCCAGGACGTCGAGGAATTCCTCGTAGGAGGTGGGGGTGTCGTTGGCGGCGCGGACGGAGGCGGCAGGGGTGTTGACGAGGGTCATGGGTGTATCCGATTCTTCGGGGCCGCACTCCCACTATCGGCGTGGGTATATCACTGCGGCGGTGATTGACAGGGGTATCTGGGGCGTCAATCACATACACATTCGCGACATCATGCCACCGCAGGGGCAGCACATGGGGTTCGCGAAGGTCGTCATGGCATTAAGTCTGTCGGACAGATTCCGTCCGAGCAACACCATGTCCACTAGATGAGACTCTGTAACAGGATCTGTTCACACTACGGATGCCCTGGTGCAGGCGCGTATGAGCGCGGCCAGGAGGCACCCCGGATACAAATGGTGAGGGGCGGGACCCATCGGGCCCGCCCCTCACCTATCGCCTAGGAGAACACTCAGCTCTCCAGGCCGCGCTGGGCACGCACTTGCCGAGTAGCAGAGACAAGGTTGTCCAGCGACGCCTTTGTTTCCTCGTAGCCGCGGGTCTTGAGGCCACAGTCGGGGTTGACCCACAGGCGCGAGACCGGAACGGCGTCGGCGGCCAGGCCGATGAGCTCGGCGAGCTCCTCGGTGCTGGGGACGCGGGGGGGCGTGGATGTCCCACACGCCGGGGCCGATGCCGTGGTCGAATCCGGCCTCGGCGAGCTCGGGGACGACCTCCATCTTGGAGCGCGCGGCCTCGATGGACGTCACGTCGGCATCCAGGCCCTTGATGGCGTCGATGATCTGGCCGAACTCGGAGTAGCACAGGTGCGTGTGGATCTGGGTGTCGGGACGCACCGAGGAGGTGGCCAGTCGGAAGGATCCCACGGACCAGTTCAGGTAGTCGGCGTGGCGGTCGGCATCCAGGGGCAGGAGCTCGCGGAGGGCCGGCTCGTCGACCTGGATGGCGGCGATGCCGGCGGCCTCGAGATCGGAGACCTCGTCGCGCAGGGCCAGGCCGATCTGGTCGGCGATTTCGCCGAGGGGCAGGTCGTTGCGGGGGAAGGACCACGCGATGATCGTGACGGGACCGGTGAGCATGCCCTTGACGGGCTTGTCGGTCAGCGACTGGGCGTAGGTGGTCCAGCCCACGGTCATGGGCGCGGGACGCGAGACGTCGCCCCACAGGATCGACGGGCGCGTGCAGCGCGAGCCGTAGGACTGCACCCAGCCGTTACGCGTGGCCGCGAAGCCGTCGAGCAGCTCGGCGAAGTACTGGACCATGTCGTTACGCTCGGCCTCGCCGTGGACGAGCATGTCGAGTCCCAGCTCCTCCTGGAGCGTGATGACCGAGGCGATTTCCTCGCGCATGCGGGCCTCGTAGTCCGCGTCGGACAGTTCGCCGCGTGCGTTGGCGGCGCGAGCCTTGCGGATCTCGGTGGTCTGCGGGAACGAGCCGATGGTCGTCGTGGGCAGCGGGGGCAGGTGCAGGCGCTCGGTCTGAGCAGCCTCGCGCTCCAGGTAGGGCTCGCGGGCGCGGTCGGCATCGGTGAGGGCGGCGGTGCGGCTGCGGACCTCGGGGCGCACGACGCCGGGAGCGGCGGCGCGCTGCTCGAGGACGCGGGTGGCCTCGGCGACCTCGGCGTCGATGGCTTCCCAGCCCTCATCCACGCCGCGCGCGAGGGTGACGACCTCGAGCACCTTCTGGTCGGCGAAGGCGAGCCAGGCGTGCAGGTTCTCGTTGAGGGTCGCGTCGTCCCAGGTCTCCAGCGCGGTGTCGTGAGGCACGTGCTGGAGGGAGTTGGAGGTGGCGACGGTGACGCGGGCGGCGCCCAGGGCATGAGCGGCCTTCAGGGTGTCGCGCAGCTGCGCCAGGTCGCGCGCCAGATGTAGCGGCCATCGACCGCGCCGACGACGAGGGTGACGCCGGACAGGTCGGCGCCCTTGGGCAGCGAGCCGCGCAGCGTGTCGACGTGGAGGGCCTCGACGCCAGTCTTAGCCAGAGCACCCACCGCGTGGGAGGCATCGCCGTAGGGCGTGGTGAGCAGGATCTGGGGACGGTTCTGAGAGGCGGCCAGGCGCTCGTAGACGCGGGCAGCCAGCTCGCCCAGCTCAACGCGGGTGCGCGACAGGTTGTCGGAGGTGAGGGCAGGCTCGTCAAGCTGGACCCACGGGGCGCCCGCGGCGTGCAGGGAGGCCAGTGCCTCCTCGTACGCGGCCACGGCCTCGTCGATGCGGGTAAGCGGATCAAAGTCCGGGGTGGCCGGGTCAGCCTTGGCGAGCGCCAGGTAGGTGACGGGGCCGACCAGAACCGGGCGGGTGACGTAGCCCCACTCGCGGGCGTCGGTGAAGCGTCGGGTGATCGTGTCGTCGGCGAAGCGCAGGGGCGTGTCGGGACCGATCTCGGGGACGAGGTAGTGGTAGTTCGTGTCGAACCACTTCGTCATCTCTTCGGGGCCGACCTTGTCGTCACCGCGGGCGAGCGCGAAGTAGAGGTCGAGGCCCTCGCGGCCGGCGAAGCGCGGCGGGATGGCACCCAGGAGGATCGTGGCGTCCAGGACGTGGTCATACAGGGAGGGCGCGTCGGCCAGGGACGCGTCGGAGGGGTTCAGGCCAAGCTCGACGAGGCGCGCGAGGTTCTCCTTGCGCAGATTCGCGGCGGCCTGGATCAGCTCGGCCTCGGTGATGCGGCCGGCCCAGCGGGCCTCGAGGGCGCGCTTGAGCTCACGGCCACGGCCGATGCGCGGATAGGCCAGGATCGTGGCGGTGGGGAACTGCGTGGTCGCAGCGGACATGGTTTTCTCCTTGGGTGTGCTACTCGTTCGGCGTGCGCGGGAAACCCCGCACCCTGCCGCAGGGTGGATGGTGGTGCGCTCAGGCGCGGGTGTCGGGGGTCGAGGCCTGGGACCGCAGCGGGTCAGGCTTGACTCCCATGAGGGCCAGGATGTCCAAGACAGGCTTGGAGCGGTTGAAGGTGTAGAGGTGGACGCCTGGCGCGCCCGCCTCCAGGACGGAGTGGATGAGGCGCGAGCCGAAGACTGCGCCGAACTCGTCGCGCGCATCCTGGTGGGGGTAGTCGGCCAGGGTGGTCAGCAGGTATTCGGGGACCTCAATACCGGTGAGGTCTTGGACGCGGCGCAGACGGGCCGGGTCGGTGGCCGGCAGCAGGCCGGGCACGATCGGGATGGTGACGCCGGCGCGGCGGGCGCGTTCGACGAAGGAGGCGTAGACCTCGGCGTCCCAGAAGAGCTGCGTAATCGCGAAGGAGGCGCCTGCGGCCTGCTTGACGAGGAGGCGCTCGACTTCCTGAGCGGGCGTGGTTCCGGCGGCCGGGTTGCCCGCAGGGAACGCAGCGACGGCGATCGTCAGAGGCTTGAAGGCGGAGCGCAGCGCCTCACCCGGATGGGCGTCGCAGCGACGCTTTTCGACGGTGCGGATCAGGTGAATGAGCTCAGTGGCGCTGCCGACGCCGCCCGGGCCGGGCTCCAACCTTCCTGTCCCACCGGCGGGTCTCCGCGCAGCGCCAGGAAGGTGCGCACGCCAGAGTCCAGGTAGTCGTAGACAGTGGAGACGACCTCTTCGGTCGAGTTACCCACGCAGGTCAGGTGCGCGATCGGCTGGATCGGGGTGTCACGCACAAGGCGGCGGACCGTCGCGCGGGCGTTGGAGCGATCCTTACCGCCCGCGCCGTAAGTGACGGACATGAAGTCGGGGCGCACGCGCAGCAGCTGATCGACCGTATTCCAGAAGGGTTCTTCCAGTGAGGGCTTGCGCGGGGGCATGACCTCGAAGGACAGGAGCGTGGGCTCGTGGTCGTGGGTGCAGGGACAGGCGTAGGCGTCGTCTGAGAAGGGCACGGTGTAACTCTCGGGTGGCGGCTGGCCTCCACGTGGGTGCGCGTTGGCGCGGAAGGTGGGGTGGTGGAGGGCGAGCCTAGGAAATGGCGGACGTCGGCGTCAGCTGCACATTCGGGCACGAATAGACCCGCACATGCGACGGGTGGTGTTCGTTCGTGCGTTCATGACCCCAGTATGTCCGCCTTCGTGCAGGTGGCGCAGGAGGGGTCCACGTAACGGGAGTTTGTGACAGCGCCCGTCTCA
>CAKMQM010000161.1:0-3412 GCA_927911615.1 uncultured Xylanimonas sp. | reverse complement strand
GTGGGCGGGGCCTGGGAGACTAGACGCATGAGCTCATCCGCGCGCGATGCCGCCGCCTCACTCCCGTTGAGGTGGCGACTGCTGGCGCGCTCTCGGGCCTGGCCGTCACCTTCGGCCTCATCGCCGCGGTCACCCCCGTCTTCCGGCTCTTCTTCCAGGTCGCCACGGCCGTCCCCCTCGCAATGGTCTCCCTCAAGCTGCGACCCCGAGCCGCGGTCGCTGCCTTCGCCTCGACGATCCTCCTCGCCATCGCCGTCGGCGGCGTCGCCACGGCAGGCCGCTCCTTCCAGGCGGCCCTCGTCGGCCTCATCATCGGCTTCCTCCATAAGAAGCGCGCCTCCTGGCTGCCCGTCAGCGGCGTTGCCGCCGGCCTCGGCGTCATCTGGGGCGTCGGCACGGGCGTCGCGTTCTGGGTGCTGTCCGACCTGCGCACCCTCGGCCTCGAAAGTATCCGAAAGACACTCGACGGCTTCCTCAAGCTGGTCGGCCATATCCCCCACTCCGGCGGCTTCGTCGACGCGGGGCATCAGCTCGGCCAATGGTTCGTCGACTGGTGGTGGATCTGGATCCCCATCACCCGCTTCATTGGCGTGGCCTTCCTGGTCCTCGCCGCACGGTGGCTGCTCGGCGCCATCCTCAGCCGCATCTCCCTGGACGCGGGCTGGGACCCGCTCCTGGCTGCGACCGCCCGCTCGGCGGACCCGCGTGAAGGGGCTGAGGCCTCGTCCCCCCTGCCCCTCACCCTCACCGACGTCGACTTCACCTACCCGGGCGCTGACCACCCCGCCCTGCGCGGCGTCACCCTGAGCTTCGAGCGGCCTGAATTTACGGTCATCGTCGGACATAACGGCTCGGGCAAGTCCACCCTCGCCCTCCTCCTCGCGGGTGCCGAACCCGGCTCGGGCGTGCGTGAGGGTGGCGGCGTCCTCGGGGCTGTCGGTGGGACCGCGCTCGTGGGACAGCGCTCCGAACTCCTTGTTCTCGGACAGAGTGTCGCCGAAGATATCACCTGGGGTATGAGCGCGGAGCATATCGCCGGCCTCGACCTCGATGAGCTGCTTGAGCGCGTCGGCCTCGCGGGCCTCGCCGATGCCGACCCGCGCTCTCTGTCCGGCGGGCAGCTTCAGCGCCTCGCGCTCGCGGGCGCCCTCGCGCGCTCCCCGCGCCTGCTCATCTCCGACGAATCCACCGCCATGATCGACCGGGCCGGCCGCGCCGAGATGCTCGACCTCCTCGCATCCCTGCCCGCGCGCGGCATCGCCGTCGTCCACATCACCCACGACCCCGCCGAAAGCGCGCGCGCCGACCGAGTCGTCACGATCGACGGTGGGCGCATCCTCTCCGACCGCCGCGCGGGGGAGGGTGCTCCCCTCATCGACGAGGCCGGGGATCCTTCCGCTTCCGCCGCCCCCCGGTGCGCCGACTGTGTCGTCTGTGCGTGCGCGCCCGCCCTCATTAAGGCCGCCCACCTGTGGGCTGACCGCGTCGCCCACACCTACGACCTCGGTACACCCTGGGAGAAGCCTGTCCTGCGCGATATCAGCCTGATCCTCGACCCCGGCCAGGCCATGCTTATCACCGGGGACAATGGTTCGGGTAAGACGACGCTCTCGCGTGTCCTCACCGGCCTGCTTGTCCCCACCTGGGGGCGGGTCACCCTCGGCGGGCGTCCCATGGAGCGCTGCGTCGGCGACGTCGCCCTCTCCATGCAGTTCGCGCGCCTCCAGCTCCAGCGCCCCTCCGTGCGCTCCGACATTCTCGCCGCCGCCGGTCATGGGCCGCGCATCGGCACCGGATCTGTGCATCGCAAGGGTGCCATCAGCCGCGAGGAAGGCGACCGCATCGTCGCCGAGGCCATGGAACTCGTCGGCCTCGACCCCGCCCTGGCGACGCGTGGCATCGACGACCTCTCCGGTGGGCAGATGCGCCGCGTCGCCCTCGCTGGGCTGCTCGCCTCCCACCCGAGCGTCCTCATCCTCGACGAGCCCATGGCTGGCCTCGACGCGGCCTCGCGCGACCTGCTCATCTCCGTCCTGGACGAGCGCCGGCGCGCCGGCCTGTCCATCCTCGTCATCTCCCACGACCTCGAGGGCATGGACTCCCTGTGCGACACCCACGGACGCCTCGCAGAGGGGGTGCTCTCATGATGGAACCCCATTCCGCCTGCGGGGCGACTGGCCCTGGCGGCGGTGCCAGCGAGGGCCGATTCTCGAGGATCCCACCCGGCCTCGGTGAAGAGCCCCCGCGCCCGAAGCCCCGGCGAAGCGCGGGCTTCCCCCTGCCTCGGCCACTGCCCTGGCCGACGCCACTATCGCGCGCCTGGCCCGGCACCCTTATCGCCTGCTGGACCGTGCTCACCACGTGCGTGATCCTGTCGCCGCGCTGGTCGACGCTCGCGATCGTGGAGGCCTCCTTCTCCTTGCCTCTCTGGTTGTGCGCCTTCCCCTTGGTGTCGCACCGCGTCCGCCCATGTGGTTCGTCTCCGGTTTTATCGGCGGCTGTATTGGCGCCTGGTTGGGGGATGGACTTGAGCTCTTCCTGCGTGTCTCCACCCTGGCGTTCGTCGTCCTGTGGGGGTCCGGGCTCATCGCGTGGGTGACGCCGACCGCTGCGCTCGCGGCTGCTCTGCGTTTCTTCCTGATGCCCCTGCGGCTCCTGGGTGCGCCGGTCGATCAGTGGTCTCTCGTCATGGCCTCCGCCCTGCGTGGCATGCCAATGCTGCGCGATCAGGCGCAGGCGGTGCTCGACACCGCCAAGCTGCGTCTCGGTCAGGACATGGCGACGCTGTCACTGCGCGGGTATGTGCGGCTGAGCGTCGACGTCATTACTGCGATCCTGTCGGCCACCTCCCGCGGCGCGGCCGAAACCGGGCGTGCCATGTCTATGCGCGGAGCCATCGAGTCCCAGGATGGTGCTACTCGTGGGGCGCGCGTGCGGCTCGGATGGGTCGATGCCGCTGTGATCGCTGTGAGCCTGTTGGGTGTCGCTGGCATCGTTGCGTGCAGGTTGATGCTCTAGTGTGCCGGTCGTATCTTTCGTTGTTGTAGCGGGGTTTCGTCCAGGTTATGCGGGTTCTTGTGCCCTGGGTCATACGGCGCTGATTTGACGCGGGGGGGTGTGATGCCCCTATTCTTTCTGGGTACGCGCGAGTGGCGGAATAGGCAGACGCGCACGGTTCAGGTCCGTGTTCCAGTGATGGAGTGGGGGTTCAACTCCCCCCTCGCGCACGAAGAAGCCGCAGATCCTTTCGGGATCTGCGGTTTTTGTTTTCCCTGGTTGTTGCTTGTGGTCCCACGGGTGTTCCGGGCGCCGCGTGGCCTGTCTCGTGGGCCGGGCTGCTTGATAGCACCCGTGGGCGGTGGCCCGCCCGCGAGATCGCCACACGCGAGCCTGAAGGCTCGGACGTGGTCGA
>CAKMQM010000160.1:0-3079 GCA_927911615.1 uncultured Xylanimonas sp. | reverse complement strand
CCTGTCGTCGCGTGCGTGCGCGCTCACCCAGTTCAACGCAGCCCTCAACGAGGCTGTCATCGACGTGCGCGAGGGCTCCCTCTTCGAGCCCGTCGAGGGTGAGACCTTCGACCTCATTGTCACCAACCCGCCCTTCGTCATCACCCCGGACTCGGTGCGCGGCGCGGCCGGCCTGCTCGAGTACCGCGACGGCGGCATGGACCGCGACAACCTGATCCGCGCTGTCCTGCGCGGTGCGCCCGCGTGCATGAACGAGGGTGGCACCCTGCAGATGCTCGCCAACTGGGGAGATTCCCGCTGACCGCAACCCCGATACGCAGTGGTCATGGCGCGTGGATTCGTGGCTCGACGGCCTGCCGGTGGACGCGTGGGTCGTCCAGCGCGACGTCCTCGACCCCGCGCGCTACGTGGACATGTGGATCCGCGACTCGGGCGGCCAACTCATGGCCCGCGCCGACTACGAGCGCGCCTTCACCTCGTGGCTGGCCGACTTCCGCCGCGCGGGCACGGGTGCGATCGGCATGGGTTTCGTGGCGCTGCGCAGGCTCGACGAGGCCGAGGCCGCCTCGGGCGGCAAGCGCGCCTACGACCTGTCCCTCGATGGGCACGCCCCGCGCGGGCGCGACGTGGCGTGGGCGCTGGCCTCCCTGCGCACCCCGGAGCTGTGGGACATCGCGCTGACGCGCGCCTCGGATGTGCGCGAGGAGCGCCACTACGTGCCGGGCAGCCCCGACCCGGAGCTGCTCATCATGCACCAGGGCGGGGGGCTGGGCCGGTCTGTGCCCGTCTCCTCGTCCGTGTCCGCGGTCGTGGGGGCCTCCGACGGCGAGCTGACGGTCGGCCAGATCGCGGCGGCCGTCGCGATGCTCACGTCCGTTGAGGTCGATGACGTCCGCGCCGAGATTGAGGCGCCCCTGCGCGACCTGATCCGCTGGGGATTCTTGACGTTCTGAGCGTTGTTGTGTGCGCGGGCGCCGCGGCTGCAGGGCAGTCGCGGCGCCTCGCTGTATCAGGTTGACTTTGTGGTGTCATTCCGGGCGTGTTGTCAGTGCGGGCTTGGGGGTGCGTGAGGCCGACTCCAGATGTGGGACCCCTGTGTTAGCCTGGCGCCACGATTCGGCGAAGGAGCGACATGGATTTCGAGCTCGCATACCGCTACGCGGCTGCCTCGCGCCTGGAAGAGGGCGGCGGCCTTGCGCTGGCGACATCGGGAGGCTCGACCCCCGAGGGGGAGGCAGCGCATCCCTTTTTCTTTTCCGGCTTTATGGAGCGTCCCGACGTGGTGGCCGCGGGTCTGCTCGCTGTTGCACGAGTGGCCCGCACCCGCTTCTACGTGCCGCCCGGCATGGTCGTCGCGCCCGGCGGAGGCCTGACTCGTATTGGCATGCTTGACCCGGTTGTCACCAGCACGGCCGAGGGGCTGCGCTTCGAGTCTTTTAGCGTCTGCTGCGGTGTGTACGCGCGGCTCGACGTGGAGGCCTCGGCCCTGGACGCCACCCACCGCGCAGTCGGCGTGACCAATGTGGATGTTAATCAGCCGCTGCGTGCCGCCCTGGCGTCGCTGCGCGCCGGGGAGCCCCTGCACCTGGATGTGGGCGAGGAGGGACTGACGGCCACCACCTTGGACGAGGAGGTCTCGGAGGAGAAGGTGCCGCTGTCCCTGCGCTGGCTCAAGGGATTCGCGGAGACGCAGATGCTCTCCTCCGCGATGATGCTGCTCCACGTGTTGAATACTGCGCAGGCCCGCGCCTTCATCCGGGGCCTGCCCAGGTCCAGCGCGACGGGCACGGTCATGTGGGCGGGGCGGGCCGTGCGTGGTCTTCGTTTGGGGACCCGGCCCGCGCCGGGGGCCGCGTGCGTGGCAGGTCCCGAGCGCCTGCGCGTGTTCGAGCCGCTTCTTCATCTCATCACCTCGCTCGAGGCCTACGGTCCCCCCGTGGATGCTGGCAGCGAGCCGGTCGCCTCCCTGTGGGTTGCCCGTATGCCCGGCGCGCGTCTGAGCGTGGGACTCAGCCCCGCCAAGTCGCGTGGCTTCTCGGGGGAGGGTGCGGTCCTGGCGTCCCTGGGGGATCCGCGCGTCGAGGAGGATGCGGACATACTGTCCGCACTGCTCTCCTTCGAGCCTCGCATCGACACGCAGCTCATGGCCGCCCGCGCAGGCCTGGCCCCGGATCGGGTCGCCGGTGGCCTGGCGCTGCTGGCCTCGAGTGGGCAGGTCGGCTTCGACGTGACTGAGGGGCTATTCCACCGGCCCCTGCCCGTCCAGCCAGACGCCTTAACGGCCATGCATCCGCGCCTGGCAGGGGCGCGCACGCTCATTGAGCGCGGCGCGGTCACCCACGAGGAGGGGGCGCGCTTCCGTGTCGCCTCGGGCGCAAACCGCTACCGGGTGGAGGCGCCCGCCGACCCCTACGCCATTGGCGAGTACCGCTGCACGTGCCCGTGGTGGATGAAACACAGGGGCGGGCGAGGCCCCTGCAAGCACGTCCTCGCCGTCTCCACTCTGATCAAGGAGGATCAATGAGTCAGAAGTCGGATCCGTTCCGGCGGCCAACCACGCTGGATGAATGTGCGGACTTTTGGAGACTTCACCTGTGGACCGAGGCCCACCCAGACGAGTGGACGCTCGATCAGGTCTACGCGCGCATGCTCGAGATCAACGAGGGCCCGCCCACAGCCTATGACCTGGACGTCAGCTCCAGGGTCACCGGTGCCTGGCTCGAAGGGGATCGGATTCTTGCGACTGGCCGAACTGCGCGGCGACCTGACCCTCGACCACGATCAGCGGTACCTGACGGCGCTCATCGGCCTCGAACCCGGACTGCAGCTGCCCCTCATGCGTGCCGATCGGGAGCTGCGCGAGGAGCTGGTGTGGGGGATGCTGCGCCAGGAAGGTAACCGCGGCGTGTCGCTGTCCTCCTCCGACCGTTCTGCCTCGATGGGCTCGGAGCAAACGCCCGGCTGGTCGCGCACGTTCGAAGCGAGCGTCAATGAGGGGCTCATCGAGCGCGACCACCTGCTCGACGCGCTCCTGGAGATGCTGGCGGCCGACCTGCCCTCGGCACGTGCCGGGTGGTAT
>CAKMQM010000159.1:0-3068 GCA_927911615.1 uncultured Xylanimonas sp. | reverse complement strand
CCTGGGCCTCGGCGTCGGGGCGCAGGACGCCGACTGGGGGCGCCAGCTTGCGGACGGACGAGCCCTCCTCGCCCAAAAATCCCGCCGCGTCAGTGGCCGCCGGACTCGCCATCATCGTGACGGCCACAGCGATCAACATTGCCGGTGACTGGTTTGCTGAGCGCAAGGAGCGTGACCAATGAGCATCTCGACCACACCTGAGCGCGACAACGGCCTCGTGGCCTCGCACGTGAGCGTCACCGACCGCACCGGAGCAGTGATCGTCGACGACGTCAGTGTGAGTGCACGATCCGGTCGTACCCTCGTCATCGTGGGCGAGTCGGGCGCGGGAAAGTCGATGCTCGCGAGGACGCTGTGCGCGCTCACTCCCTCTGCGCTTGTTGCTAGCGGAACGGTGTCGCTGGGAGGAGAGACCTTCGACCTGGCGGCGGATCAAGCGCGCTTGAAGAAGCAGCGCGGGGGAGGCATCGTCTGGTTACCGCAGGATCCCTTCACGTCGCTCGCGCCGACGCTCCCGTGCGGTGAGCAAATCACGGGCGCTCGCACGGGCAGGCGCTCCGAGCGCGCCCAGCGTGCACGCACGCTTCTTGCGGACGTTGGCCTCGACGCGCGTGTCGCTCGCTCGTATCCGCACGAGCTCTCGGGCGGTATGCGTCAGCGCGTCGCCATCGCGGCGGCGCTTGACTCTGAGCCGCGCGTCCTCATCGCCGACGAACCGACGACGGCCCTGGACGTCACGACGCAGCGCGACATCCTGACGCTGCTGACGAGCTTGCGCGATGAACATGCCATGACGCTCGTGCTCGTCACCCACGACCTGGCGCTCGCGCGTCAATTCGGCGACGACGTCATCGTCATGAAGGGCGGCCAGATCGTCGAAGAAGGACCGGTCAATGAGGTTCTGGCCTCGCCGCGTCACGAGTACACGAAACGTCTGGCAGCTGCTGAACCACGCATCGATGGACCCAACCCGCGCGAAGGGAAGTCCACGCCCGCTGGTGCGGAGACCATCGTCGAAGTGCGCGACCTGACCAAGGTGTTTCGATCACGCAAGGACTCGCACGTCGCGCTCATGGACGTGTCCCTGGACATCGCGCAGGGAGAATCCATCGGCATCGTCGGCGAGTCCGGCTCGGGCAAGACAACGCTCGCACGCATCATCGTCGGGCTCGAACGCGCCGACTCGGGAACGGTCCACGTGAACGCGCAAACCGATCGAGGACCAGCCGTCGGCATCGTGTTCCAGAACCCGTATTCGGCTCTCAACCCTGCGCGAACCATCGGGCAGACGCTCGCCGAGGCGGCTTCCGTCGCGGGGCGCCCAGCCAGCGATGTGGCCGAGCTGCTCGCCGCAGTCGAACTCCCGGCCGAGTACGCGAAGCGGCGACCCGCCCACCTCTCGGGCGGTGAGCGTCAGCGGGTGGCGATCGCGCGTGCGCTGGCGACGTGTCCACGCGTCCTCATCGCCGACGAGGCCGTGTCCGCCCTCGACGTGTCCGTCCAGGCCTCCATCCTTGACCTGCTGACGCGCCTACAGGCAGAGCAGGGATTCGCGCTCGTGTTCATCACCCACGACCTCGCGGTGGCTCGCGCGATGTGCGACCGCCTCGTCATCATGAAGGGCGGCGTCATCGTGGAGGAAGGACGCACCGAAAAGATCCTGCATGATCCTTCCGAGGAGTACACGGCCGAGCTTTTGAGCGCCGTGCCCGGGCGAGAAACGGAGTCCGCATGAGCACCACCCTGGCGACAACCCCTATCCGTCCCGGCGACAACGCGCGCGAGCAGCTGAGGGCTCTCGGCATCCCCGCTGCGCACGCCGCGCGGTGGGCAGCGATGGGTCCGGCGGTGTCCGCGACCCTGTGGACGTACGGGGGGCACGCGCTCCTGGAGGCACACCGGACGACCTCGGCCCACCGAACGATCGTCGATGCGTGTCTGCTGGACGGTGGCGACGCTGGTGCAGATGCCATCGAGTCTGCTCGAACGTGGGAGGTTCTCATCCAGGCCGTTCTCGATGCTGCTCCACACGCACCGCTCGTGAAGGCCGTGACGCGCGATGAGGGTTCCCTCTTCGAGGAGGCGCTTCGAGCCCGAGGCTTCACTGCGGCTGGGTCGGTCGGCTCGCCTCTGTCCATCGAAGACGACACCGACCACGGGCACGCCAGCGTGCGCGGATGGGTGCGGTGGAATACCCGTCCTCAGGTGATTCCCGCGTATGTGCGCCAGAAAACCGACTTCACGTGCGGCCCGGCAAGTGCGCTCATGGCCCTCGCGCACGCGAGTGGATGCACCCCTGACGAGGTGAGCCACGGCCTGCGCGACGAGATGGACTTGTGGCGCGAATCGACGTACTCCCTTGGGGTGGGGCCCTACGGGTTGGCGGCCGCGCTCGCAAGGCGTGGACACAGCGTCGAGGTGATCGTCAGCCACGATGGGCCGGTCGTCGGGCTGACGCGCGCACACGCGGCGTCTCCCGCAGCGCGGCGCGCCATCCACCGCCAGCACGTGGACGAGGCCAGGGAGCTGGGGGTTCGGGACCGAATCGACACCTGGAGCCTCTCGGAGCTGCGCGCCGCCCTCGAACTGGGAAACAGTGTCATCGCGCTCGTCGATCTGGAGAATCTCAACGGCGAACAAACACCCCACTGGATCTACGTGTGGGGGATCGTGGGTGAGTACGCGCTGATTCACGACCCCTGGAACGACGAGCAATTCGGCGAAACCTGGGTCGAAACATGGGCGGAGGCAATCACGCTCGAACAGCTCTGGGAGTCGGCCCAATGGGAGGAAGAGGAGTCCGCCAGGGCGTTCATCGTTCTTCGCCGCTGATTCGTGCGCTCGCGGGCGCATAACGAGGCCGGGGCAAGGTCGCGCGTTCGTGCAACCCAGCCCCGGCCTCGTTGGTGAGAGGAAAGCTCTCAGGAGACCATCGCCGCGATCCAACCACCGATCAACAGCGGAATGTTGTAGTGGATGAACTCGGGGATGACCGTGTCTCGCATGTGGTCGTGCTGACCGTCGATGTTCAGACCGGATGTCGGGCCGAGCGTCGAGTCGGACGCGGG